>CAYIHC010000058.1:0-6519 GCA_964363105.1 Candidatus Woesearchaeota archaeon
CTTCCAGAAGCGAGAGGCTTAAGAAGAAAAACTGATTGGCACGATCCAATAGATTCTTACTTACATCCTCTCGAAGTAAACCCTAGTTTAGAAAAGACTAGACCGCTCTCAGCGAAAGAATTAGCAGAACTTAGAATACCACAACATTTGTCTATTACACCACAAGAATATATGGAGCTTAAAAGAAAGCTTCATTCTGATAGTTTACAGAAACCTAAAGATCTATGGAGAGAACTTGAAATTAATGAACTTGGATCTAAGATTCTTAATTGTTCTATTCCTGCAAAAACTCCTGTTCAAAGAAGCTTGGAAGCTGAAGGTTACAGATTAATTGCCACGGCCAGATACACTTATTCCGAGGATGGTAAACTTTCAATAGATGGAATTCCTACAGGTTTGGAAAGTAGATTACATGAATTAAGGTTTGTTGATATGTCTCAGATAAGCTTGGAATTAAGACCTGGCTTAGTTGTTGGAATATATCAAAAACCGGATAAAGAATAAGAACTTTAATTTTTAAGCGATATAATTAAATATTAGTTATTTATTCTTAGAAAAATGAGTATGAAAGAATTTGATGTGATTGTCATTGGTGCTGGCTCTGGATTGAGAATATCTTCCAAGGCTGCTGAGCTTGGGTTAAAGACAGCTTTAATAGATGAAGGACCTTTTGGAGGAACCTGCTTAAATCGAGGATGCATTCCTAGTAAGATATTAATTCATAGCGCTGATGTTGCAGAAAATATAAAAAACTCAAAATTCTTTGGGATTGAAAGCAAGATAAATAAAATAAATTGGGATAAAATTCAAGAAAGAGTTAAAAATATTGTTAATTCTGCTGCTAAGGATATTGAAGAAGGAAACATGGGACAAAAAAATATTACTATTTACAAGAAAAGAGCTGAATTTGTTGATAGTAAAGTATTAAAAATTGGAAATGAGTTAATCACTGGAAAGAAGATATTTATCTGTGCTGGTGGCAGACCATTTATTCCTAAAATTAAAGGACTGGAAAAAGTGGATTATATTACCTCTGATGAGGCTTTGTTTTTGAAAAAATTACCTAAAAAAATGGCAATTCTAGGCGGCGGATATATATCTGCAGAATTATGCCATTTATTTTCATCTTTGGGGGTTAATGTAACTATCATTTATCGGGGTAATAAATTGTTGAAGCACGAAGATGAGGAAATTTCTGAAAAATATACTGAAATTGCCTTTAAAAAATATAGTCTAATGTTAAATACAGATGTTATAGAAGTTGATAAAACCGGGAAAAATATTCTGATTAAGGTTAATGAAAAAAATAAAATTAAGAATTTAATTGTAGATTCTTTATTGATAACAACCGGTAGAACACCGAATACAGATTTATTAAAGGTTGAAAAGTCTGGAATTGAAATTGATGAAAATGGCTTTATAAAAGTTAATGAGTATTTAGAAACCAATGTTGATAATATTTGGGCTATTGGGGATATAGTTGGAAAGTATTTGTTTAAGCATTCAGCTAATTTAGAGGCTGATGTTTGCGTTCAAAATGCTTTAACCAATAAAAATATTAAAGTTGATTATAAAGCAATGCCTCATGCAATATTTACTTCTCCTCAAATAGCTGGTGTTGGTTATACTGAACAGGAATTGAAAGAAAAGAGAATTAAATATTTGGTTGGAAAATATCAATATATAGATACTGGAATGGGGACTGCTTTGAATGATGAAGATGGTTTTGTTAAGATATTAGTTGATGTTGAAACAAGAAAAATTTTAGGTTGTCATATAATTGGAAGTGATGCTTCTACTTTGATACATGAGATTATTGTAGCTATGAAGAATGATTTAACTGTTGATCAAATAGCATCTACAGTGCATATACATCCTGCTTTATCTGAAGTCATACAAAGGGCTTGTTTGAGTGTTGGAAATGAAAGTAAGGAAGAGCTTTAGTATTTTTCTATAAAATAAAATATCTCGTTTTCATATTTAAATATTTTAAATTTTAAATCTAATCTTTCTAGCATTAATTCAAACCACTTTCTATTTGGGTGATTCATTAGCTTTCCAGATAAAGTTCTTGTTGAGAAACTTACAATTATATGATTAGAATTGATTTCACTTATTATTTTTTCAGCTAACTTATATTGATTTCTTGTTTCTAATAAATCAAAGAACTTAAAGATAAAGGCTAAATCTGTTTTAATTTTTGGTGTTTCTTCGAATAAATTTATTTCTTTAACTTCAAAATCAAATTCACTGAAATTATTTTTAATTGTTTTAAAGTATTCTTTAATTAAATTTAATTCTTGGCATTCTAAATCGTAAGCGTAATATTTAAAATTTAATATTTTTAAGAATAATAAAGAGAAGGGATTTAAACCACAAGCTAAATCTAAGATTGAGTTAAACTCCGGCAATTTTCTGTATAAATCTTCGTAAATATCTAGTCTTTCTTTTGTTGATCTGTGTGTATTAAGAAGATTTTTATGTGCTTCTAAATTAAATTCTTTTTTGTTTAAACCTTTAATTATTTCATTAAGATATAAATCTCTTTTTTTAATTGCATTTTTTATCTGGAATGAACCATATAATTTCCTTAACTCTTTTCTTGCTTCTTTAACAATTAATTTAGGATTGTTTTGTTTTATTTTTGCTAAAGTATAACTGATAAAAGAATCTGACAATGAAGACAATTCCTTTTTCTTTTTGATTTCATTTATAATTTCCATAAAATAGAATTAATTTAGTAGTATTTATTCTTTTACTTCTACTTCAATATTAACTTCATCAGGGATTGGAACTCTCATTACCAATCTTAAGGCTCTTTCATCAACGCCTAAGTCTATTAGTCTTTTATGTATTCTCATCTCATACTTATCTAACCAGTTTTTTCCACCGCCATCAGGACCTTTTCTTACTTGATGCACTAATCTTTGCGTAGGCAACGGCACAGGACCATATATCTTTGTTTTTGTTTTTTGAGCAATATCTTTGATACTAGCACAGACTTCATTAATCTTGTCTATGTTTGTGCTTGCTAGTTTTATTCTTGCTTTTTGCATAGTGTAGACTTCCTTATAGATATTTATAAAGTTATTCTTTTACCTCTATTCTCTTGTCGCTTTCATATTTGTAAAGTTTTCCTTCTTCCTCATCTCTTGTTTTTTTATGTGAGCCGTCGCAAAATGGCTTATTTTTACTTAAGCCACACATACAAATAAATTTGCTTTCATTACCTACCTTAATTTCCTTTGGTGCTTTTTCCTCATGTTTTACAAGTCTTGCCATGATACTTCCGACTAAAGTGGGTTTATAAATATTTTTAAAAATAAATAAAAAAGAGTAAAGAAATTATAAGGTTTTCTTTACAAGATCAATGCACATACCAGCTGCTACTGTTGAACCTGCGTCCCTTATAGCAAACCTAGCCATATGTGGAATATCTTTTTGCTTTTCAATTACCAATGGCTTTGTTGGCTTGACTTTTATTACAGCAGCGTCTCCATTCTTAATGAAGTCTGGTTTTTCCTGCAATACTTCACCTGTTGCTGGATTTAATTTTCTGACGATTTCTGTAATTTGACAAGCAACTTGTGCTGTGTGAATATGGAACACTGGTGTGTAGCCTGCACTTATAACTGTTGGATGATTTATAACAACAATTTGTGCTGTGAATTCTGTTGCAACTGTTGGGACATTGTCAACTCTACCTAAAACATCTCCTCTTTCAATGTCTTTCTTTTGTATGCCTCTAACGTTGAAACCAACATTATCACCTGGTAAAGCTTCTGTTAGTTGTTCATGGTGCATTTCTATTGTTTTAACTTCTCCTGTTACACCTTTTCCTTCTCTTGCTGGAACAACAATTACTTTATCATTAACTTTCATAATACCTGTTTCAACTCTGCCTACTGGAACTACACCAATACCCTGGATGTTATAAACATCCTGTATTGGAAGCCTTAAAGGCAAGTTAACTGGTTTTTCAGGTTCTTTGAATAAGTCTAACTGCTCTATTAAAGTTGGTCCTTTATACCAAGGCATATTTGTTGATCTTTTAACAACATTATCTCCCTGGAATGATGAACCAGCTAATACAGTTACCTGATCTTTTTTGTAACCTACTGAAGCTAGTAATGTTAATACATCTTCTTTTGCTTTATTGAATTTAGCTTCATCATATTTAACAGAGTCCATCTTGTTAACCCAAACTGCTAACTGATTTACACCTAATGTTTTACATAAGAATGCATGTTCTCTTGTTTGGGGTTCAATGCCTTTTGCAGCATCAATAACTAAAATACCAACTTCTGCTTGTGAAGCTCCTGTAATCATATTTTTAATAAAATCTCTGTGACCTGGGGCATCTATAATTGTATAGTCAAATTTCTGTGTTTGGAATCTTTGATGTGATAAGTCTATTGTAACTCCTCTTTCTCTTTCTTCTTTAGCAACATCCATGATAAATGCAAACTCAAAACCAGGCTTACCATATTCCTGTGCCTTTTCCTTTAATTTCTTTAATGTTTGTTCATCTATAATTCCACCGTCAAATAATAATCTACCGACTGTGGTTGATTTTCCGTGGTCTACGTGACCTACAAATATGATATTAATGTGTGGTTTTGCTCTTGCCATTTTGATTAAACTCCTTTATTTTGATAATAGGAATTGTTTAAACTCCCTTTATAAATTTTTGGGTGCTCGAACGCTATTATTACTATTATCTTGTTTATTACTTATTAATACTAAGTGATTTATTTAAATAATTTTTAACTAAAATTTAAATTAAAATTTTCATTACTAATTAACAATAAAACAGTTAGTCACTACTACCGAAAGGTTTAAATATGGATTACAACTTACGAATAGCAACACAATTAGGGGGTTAAATTAAAATGATAAATTTCAAACAAGGATTAATTGTTTTTTTAGCTATAGTTAGTTTAGTATTAACATCTGTTTCTGTTTTAGCAGATTCGCCGAATTACAACATTCCAAGGGTTGAAGTAAATGATGTTTTGCTTCAAGGAAGAGTTTTGGATATTGAGAGAACAGATTCATTGTCAATTGAAGTTGAGATTGAAGTTACTGCTTCTACTGATGATATGAGAATTGAAGCTGAGATTGAAGGCTATGAATTTGGAGATATAAAAGATAAGTCTGAGATATTTGATGGTGAAGCTGGCAGGACTTACAAAAAGATATTAACATTAGATATACCTGATGATTTACAGGCATCAAAAACATATACATTAAGAATTGAGGCTTCTGACCCTGACAATCAAGAGGTTATAGAGGTTCAATTAGGCATAGATGAAAAGAGACATTTCCTGAGAATATTTGATGTAATATTAAGACCACAGGGAAGTGTTGAATCTGGAAAGCCAATATTTGCAACTGTAAGGGTTGAAAACTTGGGCGAGAAGAAAGAAAGAGATATAGAAGTAAGAGTTTCTGTTCCTCAATTAGGAATAGTTGCAAGAGATTATATAGATGAATTAGTAACTGAGATTCAAGAAGAATCTATAACAAGAGACAATGATGAAGAGAGTTCTGCTTCAAGCAATGAATTAATGTTAAGAATTCCTGATGATACTAAAACAGGAGTTTATGATTTATTAGTTGAAGTATTATACAATAGAGGACACAGCAAGGTTGTTCAAAGGATTCCATTAGCTGTTGAAGGAAAGAAAGTTGAGCAAACACAAACACCAGTTACTGAAACTACAATTGTAAATGTAGATGGAAGTTCAAAGACAATTAAAGCTGGAGAGGAAGTTGCTTATAAGGTAATGTTTGCAAATATGGACAACACTCAAAAGGTATATTCTGTTGAAGTATCAGGAACACAATTATTTGCTGATACTAGGGTTGATCCTGGATTTGTAAGTGTCTTAGGTGGAAAAGCAGGGGAAATATATGTTTTCTTAAAAGCAAAGGATAATGCTGAATCAAAGAGACAGTTCTTCACAATAAGAGCAATGTCTGGAAACAATGTTGTTAAGGAATTGGCTTTAACTGCTGAAGTTAAGAGCAAAGAAATAGCAACAAGCTGGACATGGGTAAGAAACTTATTGTATATAGTATTCATAGTTTTGATATTAGTATTAATTGTAATGCTAATAACCTGGGGAGTTAGAAATGCCAGAGAAAGTGAAAACTATGAAAGAAAGGAAGAAAACAAGCCATTAGAACCTTCCCCATCAGTTGCTGAGGGCCAAAGTTATTATTACTACCCTAAGCAATAATTTATATATTAGAAAATAAAGGTAAATAAAATGAGCAAAGCAAAAAACACCGAACCTAATATTCCTTTGGAATTCACACTTAAGGAAAGATTACCAGAAGTTAGAGTAATGGGAAGGTTTACCTCTTGTTGAAATAGGTTGAAATAGCAGAGCTTACAATTAAGGACGCAAGTAACAGGATTTTAGCTTATGTAGTGGGACATGATAATAAACGACTTGTGTGTGGGAATTATGTAACGCCTGATGATAAAGTTTTTCAAACCGGGGATACTGT
>CAYIHC010000059.1:0-6496 GCA_964363105.1 Candidatus Woesearchaeota archaeon
AGCAATTATTGAAGCACAAAAAAAGTAATTATTTCTTATTAATCAAGATTAAAGCAACAATAAAATATAGAACAACAACCATGATTAAAAAACCGATAACATTAGGACCACTAAAAAACGGTTGTCTAAAAAAACCAACCTCCCTAAAATAAAAAATAGTTGCTATCAAAGATACCAAGAAACCTATCCCAGAGATCGTATTAGAGATAATCGTCTGTCGCCTCAAAACAAAATATTTCAAAACAAAACCAATTATCCAAAACCCAATTATCATCCCCAAAAAAGGTAATAACAAGAAAAGTGTGATTACCATTTGCCCAAAACCATCACAACCTTCCAAAAAACAAGGTGTCCAAAGAACAATTGCTATAATTATATCAACCAAAATAAGTGATATTGAAATAACACTTAAAACTTTCGCCCATTGAGGTAGCTCTTTAATCATAGAAAAAGTAACTTTTATATAACTTATTAAACCTATCTTTCCATGTTATTCGATGTTCACGCACATTTAAATTCAGAACAATTCAAATTAGACCTATCAGAAGTAATTGAAAGAGCAAAAAAAACGGGTGTTTCTTACATTATTGAAAACGGCTTGGATCTGGAATCAAACAAAAAAACATTGGAATTATCTAATAAATTCAGCATAATTAAGCCTTCTTTAGGCCTTTATCCAACAGACGCAGTTAAATTAACAAATGAAAAAATAGAAGAAACTTTAAATTTCATAAGACAAAACAAAGACAAAATAATAGCAATTGGTGAAGTAGGTTTGGATTTCAACGAAGGGAGAGAAACAGAAAAAAAACAAAGAGAAATTTTCCAGAAAATTATCAGTTTAGCAGAAGAAATAAAAAAACCAATAATAGTCCACTCAAGAAAAGCAGAAGAAGAATGTATAGAAATGCTTGAATCTAGTAATCTAAAACGTATTGTTTTTCATTGTTTCAACGGAAATTTCAAATTAGTAAAAAAAATAGAAGAAAATAAGTGGCATTTAAGCATCCCGCCAATAATTCTTAGGAGTTTACATTTCCAGGGCGTTGTCCAATTGGTTTCAATAAATAGTTTATTAACAGAAACAGATTCACCATACTTGGCACCACCACCAAAAACAAGAAATGAACCAGCTTTTGTAAAATTTTCTGTTGAAAAAATATCAGAAATAAAAAATTTAACATTTGAAGACACAAAAAGTTTATTGTTCAGAAATTTTCAAAATATTTTTTTGAAACAATTTTAAAGTGACAACTAGTGAAAATTAAAAACAGAAACCTATTTAAACCAGTTTTACTTAAGAAATACAAGCCTAATCATAATTTAGGAAAAAAGAAGAGGTGAAAAATGGCAAAAAAAAGAAAAGCTGCTAAGAAGAAGACTTCAAAGAAGCGATCTTCAAAGAAACGAAGAAGATAATTTTTAATTATTTTCTTTTTTTTAATTTATTTTTTTTTAAATTTTACAATCACAAACTTTAAATACACAATTAATTAGTTAAATTCATGTGTGAAACTTACAAAAAAAGCTGGTCAATGTTATTCCAAAACAAAAGTATATTTCTTCCTACCTTAATTCATTTTGTTTTAATATATTTACTGCTTTTAATCACTCTTTACGCATCAGGCTTGACAGACCTCCAGTTAACAAATAACACAGTAGATGCAGCAAAATTAGCAGGAATAATCAAAGAAGTATTCCCTATATTTTTAATGTTCTTTATATTGGATTTTATCCTAACCACACTTGCAACATCGATTAGATTAGGTTACATAAAACAGGTCGTTTCAAACAAAATAATAAATATAAAAAAAGATCTTCAGCTAGGATTAAAAAATTTCAAAGACTTATTGCTTTTAAGAGTTCTTATATTCTTAATATATGCTATATCTCTATTAATACTAATTACTTTGCTTGTTTCAACAGCATTTATATTAGGTATGGACTCAATAACAAATTCAAAATCCCTAGTTCTTAATGGTTATGTCTTTTCAATTATCATAGCAATTGTCTTAATTTTAATTGGTTTATTTACTTTAAACACTTATCCTTCTTTATTCTTAAAAGATCTTAAAGGAAAAAAAGCAATAAAATATAGTTACAATCTATTTAAGAACAATAAGTTAGAAGTTTTAAAAACAGTTTTAGGCATCTTATTTTCTGCAATAATTTTAACTATAATCCTTATGCTTCTTACAAAAATATTAAATTTTATTCCAGCTTCAGCACCAATTTTAAACTTAATATTTACAGTTATAATAATTTCTTGGAATAACACTTATATAATGCTGAAATTCAAAGAGTTCAAATCTCCACAATCATAAAATCTTTTGCTATTTCACTGTTCTTAAATATTTTTTTAGCTTCCTTTAATAATTTAGTTAAATCATCCTCATATCTCTGCGAAATATGTGTTAAGATTAACTTTTCCACTTTGGATTTTTTTGCTAAACCAGCAGCTTCTACAGAAGTTAGATGTTTATACTCTTTTGCCTTATCCTTCAGATCTTCAGCAAATGTGCTCTCAATTATTAACAAATCCGCATTTTTAGACATTTTTTCAATATTTTTATTCACCTTAGTATCTAATACAATAGTTATCTTCTTACCTCTAACCAAGTAAGTCGCATCTTTCACACTTACAGTTTTTTTATTAAATTTAATATTTTTCCCTTCCTGTAGGTTTTTTAATATTGGTCCAGATTTTAAACCAATCTTTTTTAAATAACTTAAGTTAATTCTTCTCCTTTCTTTTTCAATAAAACTATAACTTAAGCAAGGCGCAGTATGTTCCATAAACATTGCTTCTACTTTAAAATCACTATTTTCAAAAACAACACCACCTTTCTCAATTTCATGTATTCTAAAATTTATTTTTCCTTCTAATAAAAAAGCCTTCAACATTAGCTCAAAATATTTCTTAAATCCTTTTGGTCCATAAATATCCAATACTTTTTTATAATCATGCGCATTTAACGTTTGAATTAATCCGGGCAAACCTAAAGTATGGTCTCCATGCCAATGAGTTATAAAAATTTTAGTTAAACAATTAGGTGAAATCTTTGCTATTCTCATTTGTCTTTGTGTATTCTCCCCACAGTCTACAAGAATGTTTTCATTGCTTTTACCAGAGTTATAATTAAGAAGAAAAGCAGAATGATTCCGTGTTACAGTAGGTATCTGCGCAGAAGTTCCTAAAAATGTTAATTTTATCATAATCCTCTCAATCTAAACCTTTTTAAATAGTTTTTGTTTATAATTTCAATGGTAAAGAAAGAAGAAAAAGCAAAAATCACAGTTTCTGAAGTAATTGAAAAACTACCCGAAACAGAAGAAAAAATTACAGGAGAATTTGGTGGTGAGAGAGTAATGGCTCAGGATTCTCCAGTTTCACGCTTATTTTATGACCAAGGAAGATATGGTGAACCTCTAAAAGGCAAAATCCAATACGCCCTAGTAGAAGCACTTCATTTAGTTGAACGTAACAAAATGATGGTTAAAGATGGAAAAAAAGAATTAAATTTTGATGAATTTGTAAGAAAAGCAAGAAAAGTAGAACCAAAATTCTGGGTTCGTTACTGCACTTATTCAGACTTAAGAAATAGAGGTTATATAGTTAAAACAGCTTTAAAGTTTGGTGCAGACTTTAGAGTATATGATAGAGGAATTAAACCTGGTGAAGATCACGCTAAATGGATTGTTTATCCTGTCCACGAAGCTGAAACTTTAACATGGTATGAATTTGCAGCCAAAAATCGTGTAGCACATTCAACAAGAAAAAGACTTTTAATGGCGATTGTAGACGAAGAAGGATCATGCACATATTATGAAATAGCCTGGAAACGACCATGAAAACAAATCAACTAACTCAATTGGATGCAGAAATCTTACGAAAGTGGAGCAGACTTCAAAGTAATGCGATTCTTATAGAAGGATTTACACCTGAAGAATATCCATCAACAGTTGATAGACTTAGTGGATATATGCAAAAAAGAAATAACCATCTTTCATTAGATTTTTTAGAGATTATTGGCCAAGATTTAATGGAAGTAAGTCAGAGATTAAAACAAGTAAAAAGTCTATGGGTGTATAACATAGATTTATTTGGGTGGGGTATTAAGCCAGAAACAGCAACTCAATTTATGGGGATACTAAGAGGTGCTCAAACATCAGAAGAAATGTCACAACTAGTATTTGCCAGACCGCAAGCTAATTTAGATTATGATAGTAGACCAGGTTATACCTATCTAAATAATCACCCACTAGGAACTTGGTTTAATGAGTTCTACATGATTGAAAATGGAGAATTAACTAGTCTGACAAGTCCAATCCAACATAGAAAGTAATTCTATCTTCTAACTAAATGTTTACTATACAAGGCAACCTATTCAAAGAGCCGAAATATTTAAATACAAGTTAATATCTAATAGTTACAATTAAATAACTATACAATACCAAAATGTTACGCACAAAACGTAGAGGAAAAGAAGTCCATTGGGCAACCCTAAATACAGTGATTATGATAGAAAACACTCTAAAAAATATAAAGGACAGTATTATCTCCGTAGCCGAACTTAAAAGAAAACTGCCAAGAGAAGTAAATCATAATACGCTAATGCTGGTTCTAGAATATTTAGAAAGAAGTAACAAAATTGCCGTGACCTTAAGAGGAATAACCTGGATTCATAATACAAACCTTAATCTTAAAAAAGCGATTCTCAAAGGTATGGAATTATGAAATCAGTTCGTATCATACTCTCAAAAGAAGCTGAAGAAGTATATAAGCATCTTAATAAAGACGCTATAAATTCTAAACAAGCAAAAATGATTTTAAAGGCGATAAACAACAAAATGGAATTAATAAAAACAAATATACATTATGGAAATCCAATAGCAAAAAATTTAATTCCCGAAGAATACAGGATTAATTACAACATATCTAATCTATTTAGAGTCGAATTACCTGCCTTCTGGAGAATGCTTTATGCTTTGACAAATAACGAAGAAGTTGAGATAATCGCTTTTATATTGGGTATCATTGATCACCCAGAGTATAACAAAAAGTTTGGTTACAAAGGAAGATAAAGCCTATTAAATTGCTTAAATAACCATAACTCAATCGCAATAAACCTTAAAAATTAAACAAATTTAGTATATTTAATGAATAATCAAAATCAATTAAGAGATGCAGTTTATCAGTTCGTATTAGAGAATGGTCCATTAATACCAGTTCAGGTAGCTAGGAATTTTAAACTTGAAATTATGATGGCTTCAGCGTATTTATCAGAATTAGTTTCAAACAAAAAATTAAACGTCACTAAATTTCTAAAAATTGGCACTTCACCATTATACTATGCACTAGGACAAGAAGAAAAACTATCAAACTTCCTTAGTTATCTCCCTCAAAGACCAAGACAAATTGCATTGATTTTACAAGAAAACAAAATTTTAAGAGATAATCTAATAGAACCCTGGCAGAGAGTAGCTTTAAGAGAAATTTCAGATTTTGCCTTTCCCTTAAAAATAATGACAGATAGTGGTGAAGAAATATTCTGGCATTGGTATATTTTCCCTGAAAATGAAGCTATTCCAATTATAAATAAAGCATTAACTTTAAAAAAACAGGAGCAAATAGTCAATGAACCAAAAAACGAAGTTCAAACCACAATTACTCCGCAAGTCAAAGGAACAAGGAAGATTAAGTCTCAAGAATTTGAAAACGATGTCTTAAACTATTTAACAAATAATAATCTTGAAGCAAATAACAAAAAAACAATAAGAAAAAATTCAGATTTTGAATTTGAATCTTCAATGCAGACAAATTTAGGTAATATCCATATCTACGTAAAAGCAAGAAAAAAAACATCAATTAATGAATCTGATTTAGGTTTAGCTTTAAACTTAAGCAATGAGAAGAAGATACCAATATTATTTCTTACAGATGGAAAATTAACAAAAAAAGCAGAGAAATATCTCCAACAAAATAAATTAATATTATTTAGAAATATCTACGGATAATAAACACTAAAACAACTAAGATTAAAGCACCAACAACAAAAATTAAAGTATAATTCGTCTCTTTTTCAACGCATTTAACATTAAAAAAATTCAAAATAGAATTATAAACCAGATTAGCGGCCTCTTCTGACGATTTTTTAGATATACTTGAATCCTTATTATTTAACCAAACATTCCATTCATTACTTTTATACTTAACAAGTTCAATAATCTCATTTTCAACAACAATATCTTTACACCTTACGTTAAAACTATTTTTAGCTTGATCTTCATACAGTTTATGATCTTTATAATCCTCATTACTAACAGAATGTGGTGCACTTAAAGAATCAGATATATAGTGCGAAGCAATTCCCAAAGAAATTGAAGTCTTATCATACTCTTTATTATTATAGTATTTAACAGAAACATTGAACCAATAATTTATACTGTTTATAGATCTTGGATAAGAATGATTCTTAAAATCCTGAAAATCCCT
>CAYIHC010000060.1:0-6421 GCA_964363105.1 Candidatus Woesearchaeota archaeon
ATAAAGATTTTATTGAAAAATTTAAATAAGTTATAATCGCTTTAGGTCTCAAATCAAAATGTTTTTCAACTAGTTCTTTTATTTTTTCATCACTTATCTTTCCTGTCCCAAAAGTATCAACATTTAATGAAGTTGGTTTAGCAACACCAATAGAGTAGCTTATTTGAATCTCACATTTATCCGCTAATCCTGCAGCTACAATATTCTTGGCAATATGTCTCGCCATATACGCTCCAGACCTGTCAACCTTAGATGGATCTTTTCCTGAGAATGCACCACCACCATGTTTCCCAACGCCGCCATAAGTATCAACAATTATTTTTCTTCCCGTTACACCTGTATCCCCTTCAGGACCGCCAATAACAAATCTTCCAGTTGCATTTACATAAATCTTAGTTTCATCATCGATCATATTACAGCAAACAGGTTTTATTACATTTTCAATAATCTTCTCTCTTAATCCATTTTCATCAATATCTTCGGTATGTTGCTGTGCAATTACAACAGCAGTTATTTTTTCAGGTCTTCCATTAAGGTATCTTACTGATACCTGTGATTTTCCATCAGGCCCCAAACATTTTATTATCCCATTTTTCCTCACTTCAGATAATTTCTTTGTTAATTTATGCGCAGTTATAATTGGAAAAGGCATTAGTTCGGGAGTTTCATTGCATGCAAAACCATACATCATCCCTTGATCTCCTGCACCTTGATCTTTGTTCGCATCAGGGTCTTCATTAACACCTTTTGCAATATCCGGGCTTTGTCCATGAATGCTAACCCATACTCCTGCATCATCAGCATCTATTCCAAATAAAGGGTTTGTGTATCCAATCTCTCTTAATGTTTCTCGAACAATATTTTGAACATCTGCATAGCCTTTTGTGGTTACTTCTCCTGCAATATGGACACTTCCGGTTGTTGTTAAGCATTCAATCGCAACTCTTGAATAAGGGTCTTGTGAAATCAAATTGTCTAAGATAGCATCACTAATCTGATCGCAGATTTTATCGGGGTGACCTTCGGTAACACTTTCAGATGTAATATAATGTATTTTCTCTTCTTTACCCATAAACAAAAGCAGGCTTATTCATTTAAATAGATATTGAAACAAAAATCTATATTTTCAACCACAAACAAAAATATTTAAATATACTACTTTCAGTATAAATCCATGGATAAAAAAGGATGGGTTAAAGGGTATAAAAGTTTCTTAAGTTTTATTATAGGAATTATCTTCTTATTTATAGGTTCTTTTCAGTTATTTTTTAAAAATATCTCAATATTAAAATTTCTCTCTCCTCTTCTTATTAGTGAATTATTCCTTTACATTTGTTTAATAATAGGCGGTATATTTTTGTTTATAGATTCTTTCTTTATAAGTCACGGTTTAGGAAAACTATTATCAATCCTGGCAGGTATACTTTTATTAGTCGCAGGCGCATTGCCTATTTTAGTTATCAAATTAAAACTTCTATCCCTAACATTACCCTTTACAGGTTTAACAGTTTTTCAAGGTATCTTAGCTTTCTTCGGCATATACTTGATTATAGACGCCTTTGTGATGAAAAGTCATTCCGAACTACATCAGTAAAATATACGATTTCTCACAATAAAGGTTATAAATTAAACATTACTCTAAAAACTAATGAATCTCTTACTATCAGAACCAAGATTTTTAAAAGAACCAGTTTCTATAATCTCAGAAATAGTTAATGAAGTAAAATTCAAATTTGACAGTGATAAAATAGAATTAACCGCATTGGATCCAGCAAAAATATCTTTAGTTAATTTCAAGCTTTTATCTTCAGCATTTGTAGAATATGATGTTCCTGAACATACTCAACTTTCTCTTTCTTTGGAAAGTCTAAAATCCGTTCTTAGTAGAGCTAAACCCTCAGATACCTTAAAAATAGAGCTTGACAAAGACAAGAACAGTTTAAAAGTCCAGTTAAACGGTGAAACAACAAGAACATTTCATATTGCTTTATTGGAATTAGATGAAGAAGAAAAGAAAATTCCAGATTTATCCTTCCCATTAAAAATTAACATGGCATCTTCTAATCTGAACGATGCAATTGAAGATATATCTGTTGTTGCTGATGCAGTTGCCTTTATTGCTCATAAAGACAAACTAATAATGGAAGCAGAATCCAGCGTTAACTCAGCTAAAGTAGAAATGCCAAGCAGTGATCATACTTTGATAAATCTAACTGGCGATAGTGTAAAATCAAGATATGGTGTAGAATACATAAAAAAATTCCTTAAAGCATCAAAACTATCTGAAGTTGTTTCTGTTGAATTTGGTCAGGACTATCCCTTAAAATTAGTTTATAAAATACAAGACAGATTAGAATTAAGTTTCATTATGGCACCTAGGGTTCCAAACGACTAATTCATTAAATTTTTAAATTCAGTTTGTTATTGTTCTCTATGGATTCTAATGAAAATAGATTAAACTTAGAAGCTTTATCTAAGGAAGGCAAAGGTCAACTATTAAACGAAAATACTTACAAATCTCATAGAACCATTTATGAGATACTTCATGTCAATGCCTTGAATTTATATGAATTCCTTTCATCTCCTGCAGGCTTTATGATTGATAGTTTTGCTATTATGGCAAACTACCTTATCTTAACACAGCCCCCGCCAACATATCAAGTAGTCGTTGTAGGCTTTAGTTGCTTTAAGGCATTATGCGACGGTCTTAACGAAGCTGAGAAAAGATCCAAACAGGGTTTTGAAGATGCTTGTAAAGATTTGCCTCTAAAAGATCAAAATAACCCTGTTAACAAAAAAAGATAATTATATAAATAATATCTCTTGATTTTTTAAGATGAAAACAAAAACCATACAGGAATTAGTAACTAAAGACATGACAATAGGTGATATTGTTTCTAAATATCCAGATACAGCAGAAATTATGCTTTCTCACGGTTTGCATTGTATTGGTTGCCACGCAAATCCAATGGAGACTTTAGAACAAGGTGCATTAAGTCACGGCATGGACAAAGAAGAATTCAATCTAATGCTAAATGAAATAAATGAAATAATCAAAAATCCAAAACCAATAATAATCTCAAATAAGTTCACAGTAACAAAAGAAGCATCAGATAAAATTTCAGATCTTCTAAAAAAAGAAAAGAATCAAAAATTAGCTTTCAGGATTCAGGTTGTTCCAGGCGGATGTTCAGGCTTTCAGTATGTTATGGGTTTCTCAGAACAACTACCCGATGATAAATTAATATTAGCTGACAAGGTTAAGGTTATTGTAGATCCAGACTCTTGGAATTATCTTAAAGGGTCTACTGTGGATTTTATAGATTCTTTGGAATCTTCAGGTTTTAAAATATCAAATCCAAATAAAAAATCATCTTGTGGTTGTGGTTCCTCAGTTGGATTTTAATCTCTTAATTCTTCCTCTAATACGGGTCTCAATTTTTTAAGTAAGGCTTCAATATCCCTTCTATTATCACTTAAGCCAGTTTCTTTAGAGCTTCTTTCTAACTTTTGGATAAACCCATTTATTTCATCTTTTCCAAGATATAACCTTAAATCATCTTGTCTCCAATAAAACGGTTTAAACATTCGAGCAACATCCATGTCAAAAGGTTCCCTCCTTCCAGAGATATCGCAAACAGGATGAACGTCTAATATTTCTACACATGGAGCAATTCTTATCTTTACATCCTTTAAGGGAGGTTCATCATATTCTTCATCAAAAAAAACAGGATACAATTTATGGTTTTTTATTCTCCCAATTTTGATCTCAGGTCTATAAGCTTTTAAGGGTTCTGATCCATCATAAAGTAAAATCCCACTAAAAGTTTCAACTCTATTTTTCACTTCTAACAATCTTTCATAGACTAGTTTCGTACATATTATCCAACTTGAGTCTTCCTTCGGCAAAATATGTGAAAAACACAGGGCAGCATCTAAAAATTTATCTCCTGTTAATTCTCCTTTGGCTAAACGTCTTTTATCAAAACCACCTAAAAGAGCATGCATCTCTTTAATCTCGTCCTCTATTCTCATATTTTCTGCGGTAAGATCTTTGAGTTTAGGCGCTAATCTAAGAATATAACTTCCAAGATCATTCATCTCTCCCATAAAATATTACAAGTCATTGGTTTTTTAATATTTATGGTGGTCTAACACCTATTTTAGAAACATCATTTCTAATTAAAAACTCTAAGAATTTAAAGGGAGGTTGAAGCCCCACAATGAAAGTTCAATAGCATTTCAAACTTCACGGAGGCTCCAAATTGGTCTCATGATTTAAAATAAAGTTGAGGGCTATGGATTCCTGCCACAACCCCCACGCAGCCATAATTTTAGTTATTGTTTATTCTTTGTTTTCACCTCCGTTGTTTTTTGTTAAATATGATAAATAAAACCTTTATAAATGCCTTATGAAAGGTATATCACGAAGTCTTATAGGGAGCAAAAAATCATAATATTTATAAACCACAAATAAGGTTTATTCACTACACAATGGTATTCGTAATGCATAATATCTATTATTTCCTGAATATAGTAAGCGTAATAGTAGCAGCTATAATAGCAATCTATGGCTACAAAGCCTATAGATTAACACATGAGAAAAAGTATGCCTTTTTCGGCTTATCATTCTTATTGCAGTTCGTAGGTTACATTATCCTAATAACAGCATTTATTGTTCATAAAACAACAACATACCTTTTTCCAGGGGCAGTTCCTGAAGCTATAAAAAATATAGTTCCCTTGTATCATTCAATCTATGGGGCTTATATTTTATTCACATTAATTGCCTACACTTTATTCATTTTAATATACTCAGAAATACATAGAAAATCAGAATTAACTTTAATTGGTTTTTTAATCTTAGCTTTAATGTATCCATCTTATCATTCTTTCAGGTTTTTTAATGCAGTGGTTATTGGTTTATTGTTATTTGTAATTTATTATCAGCTCATGAATTATAAGGAAAAGAAGGAATTAAACAAGCTTATAGTTATTTTGGCGTTTATATTGTTCTTAGCCAGTCACATAGTCTTGTTTTTCTTAGGTCCAACAACAGGCGTAGTAGCATTAGCATATACAATACAACTATTTTCATTTTTACTATTCTTAACAATAGTTCTTAGGATTGAATTAAAATGGCAGCGAAAAGAAGATCAAAAATTGAAATAATCGGCGACATACTTTTCTTAATGCAAAGAAAAGGTGGAAAGGTCAAGCCAACACACATCTTGTATGGTGGAAACCTGAGCCATGATCGTCTGAAGATTTACATAGATGAGCTTCTCATAAAAAAATTAATTGAGGAAGTTGAAGAAGAAGATAAGAGATTCTACAGAATCACAGATAATGGCTTAAAATTAGTTGAAGAATTAAGAAAAATAAAGAATGTTACAGAAGCCTTCGGTCTATAAAACTTTTATTAAAATTTCTGGTTTTATTCTAAGGTTTAAATACTAATTCTAAAAGGATTATTAAATTTTACAAGTTAAATATCAATTTTTACGATTTTTCTTCAGAAGATTATATAAAGGAGTTCTTCTTATTGATACTATGGAAAACGAGGATAAATACTATCAAATTGGTCTTGGAATTTTCTTAATATTTATCTTAATATATCTCGTATGGATAGCCTTCCAAGGGGGACTCTTATGAAACTGTGGGACATAATAAACAAAATAATAAATGTCCTATTCTTTTTACTATTGGTTCTATTTGTGATACAAGTAATTTTAAAAATTACAGGTCATAGCCCAATAACAGAAGCAATTTTATCTACAGGGATTAGTTTAATTGTTGGATACCTCTTTAAGGTTCATTATTTTATGGGTCAAACTAAAGAGTTTATAGGAAACACAAAGGAGTCATTTAGGCTAGTAAAAGAAGATATAAGAGAAATAAAGGCAGATATAAAAGAACTAAGAACAGACATGTCAAAAATTAAAGAAAAACTTAATGTCTATTAAACAAAAACACATTTATATACTAATTTCTTAACTGTTTTAGTAAGAACCATAGTGAAAATGAGGGAAGTAATAGGAACCGTAGGTTCTTATAAAAAGAGGTAATATCATGAATAGCTTTATCAAACCAAAAGCATTATTTTTAGTTGTAATTATATTTACTTCTCTGTTTTCAATAATTAACTTTTCTTCTGTTGTTGATGCCCAACAAGCTTGCTGTGAAAAAACAAAAACAGGAGAAACTTGCTTATCAACAGATGTTTCAAATTGTGATTTAACAGTTAGACAAAATAATCTCCTTAATACTTGTGATAAAGCATCATATTGTCAGTTAGGTTGTTGCGTTGATTCTGCTTCGGGAAATTGTTTTAAAAATACACCTCAGGCAAAATGCACAGGTGATGTTTCATCCAGGTCGCCGCGGCCACCGGGGTCATCATCCGGAAGATCAAATGCAC
>CAYIHC010000061.1:0-6337 GCA_964363105.1 Candidatus Woesearchaeota archaeon
AGTAATTTCCAATGAAGTTATTTACAGATTAATTGAGGATTATGAAAAATGGTTAAAAGAAACTAAACTAGATATTGAAAGAAAAGCATTGAAATCTATAACTATGCCTGGCAAGATTAAAATTTTAAGAAGGTGTATTTTCAGAAAATCTAATCCTGCTATTGTAGGTATAAATGTTGTTTTGGGCAATGTTAAAAATGAAAGTAAGTTAATGGATGAAGAGGGGAAAGAAATAAGTGTTATAAGAGGCATGCAGAGGGATAAAAAGAATATAAGTGAGATAAAACAAGGTGATGAGGTAGCTATATCACTTCCTGATGCAGTATTTGGAAGACATATATTTGAAGATCAAGTGCTTTATACTGATATAAATGCAGAGGAATTTAAGATATTAAAGAAATTGAAAAGCTTTTTAAATACAGGACAGATTGAAGTTTTGAAGGAAATTGTTAAGATAAAACGAGTTAAAAACCCTTTATGGGGAATTTAGGTTACAAAAAATGGCATTATTGAGATTTGAAATTGGAGATACGAAAAATAAGAAAACATATGGTAAAAGTATTGAGAACTATTTTTTAACTGGTAAGAAAATAAAAGATAAGGTTGATGGTGGATTATTAGGGTTAAATGGCTATGAATTAGAGATTACTGGTGGTTCTGATACTGCTGGTTTCCCAATGAGGCCTGATATTGATGGTTTTGGAAGAAAAAAGATTGTTTTGGATGCTGGGGCTACTGGGTTTAAAGGGAAAAAAAGAAAGAAAGCACATAAACAAAATCATTATTTTATGACAAAAAGAAAGACAATAAGGGGAAATACAATATCCCAATTTACTCAACAGATTAATTTAAAGGTTGTTAAATATGGTGATAAGTCAATAGCTGAATTGTGGAATATTGCTGAAAAACAAGCTGAAACAGTTAAAACTGAAGAGAAAAAAGAATAATTACTTTTGAGTAGTATAAAAACATAAGGTTTATAAAGCCTAATTTCTAAGAATTAATATGGCAAACCCAGATTTTGAAAGAATTAAAAACATTTTAGGTAAACAAGTGTATAGTGCTGAAAGTGAGAATGGGTTTGCTGATTTTTTTCATTGTCCTGAAGACCATAGTGTTGTTGGATATACAAAGTCTAGTAGAAATGAAACTTTATACAGATGGGGATTTCAAATTTTAGAGCCTGTTTATGGAACTTTTAGTGAGGGGCAAGGTCAATGCAGTATAGCCATGGGGTATGAAACTGTAGAACAAAATGCCCAATGGAACAGCAGAAATGCACCTGAAACTGAATTGTTTGAACTTTTTAGAACTGTTCATCTTACACAACTACGATTGTTAAGAGAGAAAGCAGTTTCTAAATTAATTGAGAGAATTTCGGTAAGATTTAATAGTGAAGAAGGCAGAAATTTAGGTATTAATGTTGATGAATTAAGAAGAAGCCTTACGAATAAGTTGTTTAACTCTATATAATTTTATTTTTTAATCTTATCCCAGTCCATGCCTTTAATTAGATGCTTGCATTTCACGGAACAATCAACATAAATTTTAAAACCTAAATCTTTAGCATCATTGCATAATTCAACATCATCAAAGCCAGTTGTATATCTAAATTTAATTTTTTCTAAAATATTTCTTGATAATAATAAACAGCTTAGAGATGTTGATCTTAATTCCAATAAACTCTCTTCTTCTACTTCATATGGTTCTAAATATCTCATTAATTCTTTTCCATTTTGATCTTTTCCTGCTTTTATCCATAACATTGGCTTATAAGTTAGCTCACCATTTATAATTAAGTCACAAAAAACAACACCCGAGATTATATCTTTTTTATAACTTAATAATTTTTCAACAACGTCTTTTGGTGGAATAACATCCTGCTCTAAACTTAGAAAATAATCATAATTTTCTTTTAAAGCAATTTCTCTTATTAAATTCCTTGAGTGAATAATTCTGTCTTTTGCACCTTCAAACCAATTTGGATCTTTTAAAACTCTAAAATTTTTTAAATCTTTTGTTAAAGCTTTTATTTTAATTATATAATCCTCTTTTTTAGAGTTATCTATTATAATAAAATCAGCATTTTTGAAGGTTATGTTTTTTAAGCCTTCTATATATTCATTTAAGCAATAAGACTTGTAATCTGATGTTGGGCAACCAATTAGGACTTTCATAGATACGCTATAAAGATTACACATTTTAAATATTTCTCTATGTGATAGTAATAATAGCGAATGTGGAAAAGTTTAAAAAAGAGGATATACCTTAAATTTTATGCAATATGATAAACCCAAACTTGAAATAGATTTCTCAGATAGATACCCGGGACTTGAAATGTCTTCAAGAGATAAACTTAGATTTATGCTTTTAAGTGTTAATCGGGCTTTAATAACTACTGTTGTAAGTCCTGTTGTTATTCGACCGATAGAAAGTCCTGAAGTAGTAGCAGACATGTATTTTGGTTGTTTAGATGATGAAGATGAAGATAAAGCTAAAGAAATAATGCAAAGACGTGTTACTTTGTTGGGGGAAGATATTCGTTCACATATGACTCAATTCAACCATTTTCACTGGTTGATACACCAAATAAATCAGGATTTACTAAAGGGAAATTATGGAGTTGAAAAGATTATAGCTCTTACTGAAGATATGATTAAATACGGGCTGTTTGTAAAAACACATCAATGTAACGAAGGTCATTTTCTAGAGTATCCCTTCACGCCCGGAGGACATTGTGAAGTTTTTAGGGATACTTCAATTAGTAGGCCTCTTTCGTTTAATCCTGAGTGTTCATTAGTGGGGTTAAAATTAGACTCCTATTTGTTACATATGGCTGCTCTTGATAAAAATATTAGAGCACCTGAAAAAAGCGGTTTATTTGATAGTTTTGCTCAGGCAACAAGTGAATTGGAACAAAAGTTAGAGCTAACTAATAAATTAGTAGACTATGCAATATTAAGTATTAAAGAATAAAAGTTTATCTTAAAAAAGTCTTAACAATTTCACTTAAAACTATGCTAAAATCAGTTAATTCCTTAATTTTAACACTTTCATTAACAACGTGAAACATTTTACCTTCACCAAGACTAAAGCCTATAGCAGGAATGCCTTTTTTTATTAGATATTTTGCATCTGAAGCCCCTGAATCGCCAACTATTTCAGGCTCAAAACCAAGTGTTTTTTTAGTAACTTCTTTTATAGTCTGAACTAACTTATTATTTTCGTTTACTTCTGTAGCAGGAGCATTTTCAATTATTTTAATGTTAATATTCATTGTTTTGTTTTTCTTTTTGGCTTTTTCAATTAAGGATTTTACATCTTTTAAAATTTGTTTTGGGTTTTGTGAAGGCAGAAATCTGATGTCTAGTATTGCCTCTGCAGAAGAAGGGACCATATTTGGAGCATTTCCTCCCTGAAACTGCCCTAGATTTATTGTCGGCTTTGTTAATAACTTATGGCTCTTAGATCTCATTTTATATCTCTTAATCAAATTCAAAACCTCAATTAAATTACTAATCGCATTTACACCGTCTTCTGGCCTTGAACCATGTGCAATTTTTCCTTTTGAATTAAGTTCAAGCCATAAAACACCTTTTTCTGCTATTGAAATTCTCTTCATAGAACCTGCATTATCCGGCATTATTGCAAAATCCGGCTTAATATAATTTTTATTAACTAAATACTTTAAACCGAATTTAGATCCACGCTCTTCATCTGATGGAATGCAAACTAAGAAAGTTCCTTTTAATTTATTTTCAAATTTATTAATTTCTTTTGCAGCAACTAATAATCCTGCTAATGGCCCCTTGTCATCCAGAGCGCCACGGCCATAAATTCTTCCATTTTTTATTACTGCTTTAAATGGATTTGTTTTCCAACCATCACCTGCAGGAACAGTATCTGAGTGGCAAGACACTAATAATTCTGGCTTTCCTTTTCCGATGTAACCTATAATATTTGGTCTTTTCTTATCTTTAGCAAAGACCTTAAATCTAATTTTATTTTTTATAAAGAATTTTTTAATATAATTAACTACTAAATATTCGTCTCCTGGTGGATTTACTGTTTTTAAGTTTATTAAATCCTTTAAGATTTTAACTTCTTCCATAAGAAGTTGTAATTTTAGTGGAATATAAAGATTTTGTAGAAAAAAATTTACTGTTTGTAATGTTTTTTTAAGAAAACATCCAAAGATGTTTGTCTATTTTGACGAGTTTGTTTTTTGTTTAAACCAAGATCTTCGAGAATTGATATTAATTTTTCGTTACCTTCGCTGTTAAGTAATTCGTGACATACAATAACTTCTATGGGGGGGAGTTTATAGTCACCAGTATAATGATGTCCTGGTTTGGATACTAAGACCTCTACCTTACCTTTAAATAAACCGGCAAGATATTCGAGTTGTTTTGTTGGATCTTGTTTTGATAATGTTACAACTGTTGGTTCTGGTTTTTTCCCAGTCCCATTTAATATTTCTAAAGCTCTTTCTATGTCGTGAATAACAAGAACATTATTACTCTTATAAATACACCTACCCAAACCATTAGGTATACCATTGCTCCCTAAGATACATAATGCATAAGACATGCACAACTGACCTATAAACCCTTTATAAAGACTCCTTAAGCATTTAGAGGTTTATTTCATAATATTTATAAATAGTTAACTATAGTAAATTAACTATGGTTAATTATAAATTGCTACAACCACAGGAAATAGAAGTTTGGTTTATACTACCTGCAATAAGGAGAGAGTTATCAATAGTAATGAAAGAATTAAGATTAGATCAAAAAACAATAGCTGGGATTTTGGGGATTTCTGCTGCTGCTGTTTCAAATTATTTCACTGAAAAAAGAGCAAAAACAATAAAATTTAATCAAGATATTAAGGATAAGATAACTGCTGCTGCAAAAGAGATTATTAAAGACCCTAAAAAAGTTATACCTGAAATACAAAATTTACTTAATTCTACTGAGATAAGAAGAGTTGTTTGTGATATTCACAGGGAGCATTGCAGCATAAGTCCTGAATGCGAGGTTTGTTTTATAAAATGAAACAAGTATTAGAAATTTCAAGAGAAATGTATGATCATAAGAATCCTGAGAGATCTGTGAAGAAATTAGAGGGATTAAATGGAGATGTAGTAAGAGCGATTTCTGAAGAAAAACAAGAGCCTGAATGGATGTTGGATAAAAGATTACAGGCTTTAAAATTATTTTTAGAAAAATCAATTCCAAAATGGGGTCCTGATTTAAGCAAATTGGATTTTCAAAAAATAAGGTATTATATGAAGGCTGATGATAAGACTCATATGAATCAATGGGAAGATGTTCCTGAAGATATTAAGAAAACCTTTGAAAGACTAGGAATACCGGAAGCTGAAAGAAAAGCATTGGCTGGTGCTGGTGCGATGTATGAATCTGAGGTAATGTATCATAATTTAAAAAAAGAATGGGATGAAAAAGGAGTTATATTTGAAGATATGGATGTTGCATTAAGGAAGTATCCTGAATTAGTTAAAAAATATTTTATGACAGACTGTGTGCCGATAAGGGATCATAAATTTGCTTCTTTACATGCTAGTGTTTGGAGTGGGGGAACATTTATTTTTATTCCTAAAAACGTTAAAGTTACATTGCCATTACAGGCTTATTTTAGGATGAATGCACCAAGAGGCGGGCAGTTTGAACATACGTTAATAATTGCGGATGATGGTGCCGAGGTTTCATACGTGGAAGGTTGTTCCTCGCCAAGGTATAACGAGAATTCTATACATGCCGGATGCGTCGAAATATTTGTTCATAAAAATGCAAGAGTAAGATATCATTCAATTGAAAACTGGAGTAGAAATACTTATAACTTAAATACAAAAAGAGCTATTGTTTTTGAAAATGGAACCATAGAATGGATAAATGGGAATTTTGGCAGCCATTTAACTATGCTTTACCCATGCTCTGTTTTAAAAGAAAAAAATGCAAGATCAGAATTTATCGGGATTGCTTATGCTGGAAAGGATCAAGATCAAGATACAGGGCATAAGGTATTTCATTTAGCGCCAAACACTTCATCAACGGTTGTAAGTAAAAGTATTAGTAAGGATGGGGGAAGAACAACTTACAGGGGAATGGTTCACATTTCAAAAGGGGCTGTAAATTCAAAATCAAAGGTTCAATGCGATGCTTTAATGTTAGATAATAGATCCGTTTCAAATACAATACCTTATATGGATGTTAAAGAACCAAAGGTAAATATAGGACATGAGGCTTCTGTTGGCAAGATAGATGAAGAAAAATTGTTCTATTTACAGTCAAGAGGATTAAAAGAAGAAGATGCA
>CAYIHC010000062.1:0-6229 GCA_964363105.1 Candidatus Woesearchaeota archaeon
TAAACTACAGCACGAAAAAGACTGGAAATATAAATGGGATCCGGAAATAGCAAGAAAATTAGTTCTAAGAACCCATACAACTACATTATCAGCAAGAACATTATCAAATTTAAAACAATTCCCGGCTAAATTTTTTGCAGTTGGAAAAGTTTTCAGAAATGAAACTTTAGATTGGTCACATCTAGCTGAGTTTACACAAACAGAAGGCATTGTTATAGATGAAAACGCAAATTTCAAACATTTATTAGGATATTTAAAAGAATTTTTCCTTAAGATGGGCTACAAAAAATTACGGTTTAGTCCGGGATACTTTAGTTATGTCGAGCCAGGCCTTGAAATCTTTGTCTTCGATGAAAAGCAAAACAAATGGTTAGAATTAGGCGGTGCAGGGATATTTAGGCCTGAAGTGGTTAAGCCCTTATTGGGAAAGGATATCCCCGTCTTAGCCTGGGGCTTAGGTATAGAAAGAATTGTAAAAGATTATTATAAAATTAAAGATATAAGAGAGCTTTACTTAGCCGATTTAAAGAAAATAAGAGAAGCTAAACTCTGGAGATAAAATGCCAAAAATAAACCTTAACAAAAAAAATCTAATGAAGTTGATAGGAAAGAGTTTTACAGATAAAGAACTAGAGGAAAAAATCCCAATGTTGGGTGTTGACTTCGAATCTATAGAAAAAGACGAAATAATAGTAGAAGTATTCCCAAATAGGCCGGATTTACTCTCAGATCACGGTTTCGCAAGAGCATTTAAGGCGTTTATTGGAAAGGATTTAACTTTTAAAACGTATAAAATAAATAATTCAAAACAAAGAGTAATAGTAGATCCAAAATTAAATTTAATAAGACCTTATACCGCCTGTGCTATCATCAAAAATTTAAAACTAAGCAACGGAGATATAGTTGAACTTATGCAATTACAGGAAAAGTTACATATTACTTTTTGTAGAAACAGAAAAAAAGCATCAATTGGTATTTATCCATTAAACAAGATTAAATTCCCGGTTTATTATAAAGCCCTACAACCAGAAAAAATTAAATTCCAACCCTTAGAAGAATCTAAGGTTTTAACAGCTAAAGAGATATTACAAAAAACACCAAAAGGAAAATACTACGAACACTTATTGGAAAACTTCAATCTTTATCCTTGTTTTATAGACTCAAATAACAATTTCCTATCTTTAATCCCCATAATAAATTCAGAACTAACTGGAAAAGTAACCGAAAAAACAAAAGAAGTCTTTGTAGAAGTTTCAGGAACAGATTTAATCACAATAAATCAATGCTTAAACATCATAGTTTCAAATTTAGCTGAAATGTCAGGTAAGATATATTCTTTAAATATTCAATACTCAAATAAAAAATTAACAACACCAAATCTAAAACCAATAGAAATGAAAGTCGATTTAAATTATATTAATAAGATTTTAGGTTTAGATTTAAGAGAAACTTCTTTAGCTAAATTATTCTCCAAAATGGGCTTAAGCTATAAAAATAAAAAGGTTTTAATCCCTTCTTATAGGATAGACATACTAAATCAAAGAGACCTGGCAGAAGAGATTGCAATAGCTTATGGTTATAATAATTTTGTTTCCGAAATCCCTCAAATATCAACTGTTGGAGAAGAAAATAAACTTGAAAAGCTTAAATCAATAATAAAAGAAATATTAATAGGTCTAAATTTAACAGAGATTAAAACATTTCATTTGACTAACAAATTAAACAACAATAACAAAATGAACTTTGATTCAGACTTGATAGAATTGGAAAATGCTTTAACAGAAGATTATAATACTTTAAGATCCTGGTTATTGCCCTCATTAATGGAAACATTATCAATAAACAAGCATAATGAATATTCCCAAAATATATTTACTATTGGAAATTCTTTCAGCAAAGATAAAACTTCTGAAACCGGAATAAAAGAAGAATCTAAGTTATCAGTTGCTCTATCAAATATGAATACAGATTACACAAAGATAAGACAAGTATTAGAGGCTTTATTAAGTTCTTTAGATCTAAAAGCAACCTATAAAGAATCAAATCATAAATCCTTTATTGCAGGAAGATTTGCAGAGGTTTATGCTAAAGGGAAATTAATTGCAGTTTTAGGCGAAGTTTCCCCATTTGTATTAACAGAATGGAAACTAGAGATGCCTGTCAGTGCCTTTGAATTGAATTTAAGTGAATTGTTTAAGATTTTAGATTAACTCTAATTCTTTCATTATTTCAGCTATTGTTTCCTCAACCAAGCGATAATTCGCATCATCTAATTTTTGATAGTGCTCTAATTTTTCACAACATCTCTTAACAGCTATTTCTTTTATTAGCTCAAGATCATCCTCATTCCAATTTCCTTTTGAGGATTTAATAGCCAACCTTTCATAATTATCAACCTCTCGCTCTAAATGTGGCACACTTTCATTCTCATTTGCTAATCTAATCAAGACTCTATGAGCAGCGTATAATCCAATATATACAGACAGTTTATTCAAACTCGCTTTTTTACCCATCTTAATTCCTTTTCAATACAATTATATAAGTATTTTAAATATCTCAAACTTATGTTTCTCTGTAAGTCATTGGCTTTATTTCTTCTTAAATTGTCTGCTGTTTCTTTTCCTATATTATTCTCTATTGTTTTTATGATTAACTCATTGCTAATCTTTCTATTGATAAACATTTGAATTGATAAACAAGTTCTTATCCCATTATAGATGTATTTACCTTCTAAATCTTTTCCACACTCAAGAATGAATTCAGTATCTAATAATTTGCTATAAAGATAAGGTTTATTTATAATAATTTTATTTGGTAGGTTTAATTTGCTGTATATCACTTTACTATACTCCAGTTGTGTCTGCAACAAAGGGCTGAATGGAAAAACTTCTTTTAAATCTCCATAGTTATTCAGTATTATATCTGCTTTAAAAATAAGCGAATGTGAAATTTTTTCTTCAATTTTATGTTTTTCTATCACACTGCCCCATATCTTCCTTTTTAAAACAACCATGATGTCAATATCTTGATAATCCGTGTGGTTGTTCATTATATAAGATCCGAAAATTACAACTGCCTGAACATTTTGGATAATATCTTTCAAAGCTAAAAGAATACTTCTCTTTAATACACTATCTTCTCTTTCATATTTATTTCTCCTATAATCCAACAATGAAAGTAGTTTACTGGATGAGGCAAATTCAGCAGCCTTTAGTTTTGGCCTTATAGACCTGCTTAAATAGTTGCTTTCTGTCTGGGTTATATGTTTGTTCTTTAATCTTTTGATAACTACTTCAATCTCTCTTCTGCTTAATATCGGACTTAGCTGAGACTTTAAATTTATCATATAACTATTATAGTAGTGAAGTGATATTTAAAGCTTTCTACTTGCTGTTTTAGATTAAGGGAATACATTATACTTGTGTATCTTATTAATAATCAAAGCGTTGTAGTCTTCAATAATATCAGAATACTTTTTTGTTAAGTCTCTCATAAGTTCTCTGAATTGTTGAACACTTTCTACTTCCAGGTCTAATTCATAATCCCACTCACCTAATGATTTTATTATGTAGACAACTCTGGTTATGGTCCTACAATAGTCGATAAATGATGCGATCTTATCTACAGGAACATTATTCAACTGCACCAAAACTTTGTAGTGAATTTGATTTAACAGTTCGTGATCCAAAACAATCGTATTTCTCGTTATAATTCTGTCTTTTTCTAATCTTTTTAATCTTTTTAATACTGAATCAGGAGAGATATTTAGGTTCTTGCCTATTTCGATTGCGCTAACCCTAGAATTCTCTGCTAAGAACTGCATTATGCCAATATCTATCTTGTCTAGATCGTAAGGCTTGTAATCAACAGTGTATGAGACTTCTGTTTTTGCTTTTCTTGATTTATCAATCAAATAATCTCTTGTTAAATATTCTCCCGTTACATTCACAGAGATAGTCTTCTTATTCAGGAACTCATTATATCTCCTCTTAAGATCTTCTAGAATATTGTTTAATTCAAGGATATTCGTCACTTTAGCTACAAACCCAATATCATAATCCCCATCCGTGGTTACAACCCATACAATTAGCTTGTTTTCTTTTAAATATCCAATGATTTCGTTTATCTTAGATTCATCAACATTGTGAAGTCTTAACAATACTTTGTGATATGCAAAACCTAACCTTGCAGTATCCACCATTGTTAAAAACTTCTTTATCACCCCCAAGATTAACAAATTTTTTACCCTATACCTAACTGTTTCTTGCGACAAGCCAACTATTTTGGCTATCTTGGAATAAGGAATACGAGAATATTTATCTAACTCATAGAGTATTCTCCTGTCTTTTAAATTAAGTTTCATTTTTAACTATTAACCGTTCTATTATATAAATATATCGTTTTTTAGTTAATATTTTGTCGAATATTTAATATATATACTATAGTATCCTAATTGCATGAAACCCAATTTAGTAGTCTTACTGGTCATTCTTTTAGCATTAATCATCGGCTGTAGCAATAATTTTAATAATATCCCAGAAAAAGAAACAGTTCAGATTGGTGCAATTATTGCTTTAACAGGTTCTACAGCTGCAATAGGAAAAAGAGCGCAGAACAGTTTTGAAGTTTTAGTAGATTTACATAACAATAATCAAGATAATAAAAAACAAATAGAATTAATCTATGAAGACGATGCATATACTCCTAAGAAAACAGTAGATTCTTATTATTTTTTAAAACAAAAAGGGATAAAATACTTTTTAGGCATGGGCTCTGGTCCAGGATTAGCGATAGCGCCTTTAATAGAACAAGACAATTTTATATTTATGAGTCCTTCAGCAACAGCTGCAGCCTTTAGAACAGCAGGAAATAATTCTTTTAGAGTTGTGCAGAGTTCAGACAAAGAAGGAATTTTAATAGCAGATATAATTAATAAATTAGGAATAAAAAAATTAGCTGTCTTAGTTCACCCATCAGATTATGGAATGTCTTATCTAAAAGCAGTAAAAGAAAACTTTAAAGGCGAAGTTGTATTAGCAGAGGCCTTAGATTTAAACTCAGATTATTCTACAGAAATATTAAAAGTAAAAGCATCAGGAGCAGATGGTTTATTCTTTGTAGATTTGGGTCCTGGGGCATCAAAATTATTAAATAAAAGATATTTATTAGATAAAAATATTAAACTTGTTTCACATCAATGGGTTTTAACTCCGGATGTGATAGGAGCTACAAAAGAAAATAGTGAAGGCGTAATCTTCACAGCTATAACTCTTGATGAGAACAATCTTAAATACCAAGAATTTGCTAGAGAATATCAAAAGAGATATAACACCGAACCAACATTCGACGCTTTAATCTATGCTGATGGTGCCAATGTTTTATTTGAAGCAATAGACCAAACAGATGGTTCAACAGAAGCTATAAGATATTTTATTCTCAATAATAAATTTGAAGGTTTTACAGGAGATCTTGAGTTTGATGAATATGGTGACAGAAAAGAAATTATTTTAAGAGCTTATATAATTAAAAACCACAAAATAGAAAAATTTGAATCTTAACGCACTGATTTATATTTATTCAACTTTCCCTTAGAGAATACTATCTGCCACAATTGATTTTTCCTCGATCTAAAAGTGCCTGCACAACTAAGTAAGTAGTAAGACCACATTCTATAAAATCTCTCATCATATCTATCCTTTAGTTTATTCCAATTCCTTTTAAAATTAGAATACCATGCCATTAAAGTTTTATCATAATCACTGCCGAAGTTATGCCAGTCTTCCATAACAAATAAACCTTGGCTAGCTTCAGATATTTGTTCCATAGATGGCAACATCGCATTTGGAAAAATATACTTATGGTCGGCAGAAGAAAACTGTTTGCTTTAGCAAATAGATGAATTTTGCTTAATTTTAACAGTAAAATTTCTCTGTAAATATTCTAACTTTTTTGTAAATACTACTAAAGAAATTGTAATTTTTACAAAAAAATTGTAAAAACTAAGAGGTTACTATATAGTGTAAAACAAAGTTTAAATAGTTCAAGGTTAACAAGAAAGGTATTGTCATACAAAGCTGTAATAAGCGGATTGACAATTAGAAACAAACAAGTAGGATAGGGCTTATCCGAATTAACGCCTTTGGACATCATGTAAGACCTTTTTATAAAGAAAAGGCAAGCTGGAAGAAGCAGGAACTATATGCATCAAGAATAATTCAGATTCCTGTGA
>CAYIHC010000063.1:0-6206 GCA_964363105.1 Candidatus Woesearchaeota archaeon
ATCCAAGAAACACAACAAAAGAATGCAGCAAATGTAAAAATAAAGTAGAAATGTCATTAAGCAAGAGAACATTAAGCTGTGATAACTGCGGATTAGAAATAGACAGAGATATAAATGCTGCTTTAAACATATATAGTAGGGCTGGACTAGCCCGAACTAATACGCCTGTGGATAGATTTGCCTCTGTTAGCTTTTCTTGGAAAGAAAACCTAGGAAAAGAAGGAATAAGCAAGCTGGAAGAAGCAGGAACTATACGCCGAGCTTAGCTCGGTTGGAAGCCCCGCTTTTTTGCGAAGCAAAAAAGTTGTCCGAAAGACAACTATTTATGGTGGGGAGGAGGTCACATGAAGTTTAAAGTCAAACCAGAGGATTTTGTTGTAAAAGAGATTTGTAATTTAGATTATAAAGATAGAGGGGAGTATGGCTATTTTGTATTATGGAAGAGAAACTATACAACTCAAAGGGCAATAGAGAAGATAGCCCAGATTTTAAATGTCAATGCGAGAAACATTAATTATTCAGGTTTAAAGGATAAAATAAGCATTTCTGAGCAATATATTTCTGTTAATGGTTATAAACAAGGAAAATTCAAATGGAAAAAGAATGATCTTGGTGTATGGTTTTTGGGGTATGGTAACAAAAGAATTAATTTAGGGGATTCCAAGTTTAATGCTTTTTTGATTGTTGTAAGAGAATTAAGCAAAAAAAATAAGATTGAATGTAATTATTTGGAGAATTATTTTGATGAGCAAAGATTGGGTGTTGGAAATGAGAATGTAATAGTCGGGAAGAAATTATTGAAAAGAGATTTTAAAGGGATATGTGATATGCTTAATATCCAAGTTATTAATGGAGATTATGTTGGCGCATTAAGAAGATTTGATAAGAGGATTTTAAGAATTTATTTACATGCTTACCAGTCATTTTTGTTTAATGAAGTATTGAAAGAGTATATTAAATTGAATTTTAAAGATTATAAACAGAAAGAAGGATTTTTATTTTTAGATTTAAAGGAAAAAATTGATCTGAAGATTCCATTATTTAATTTTGATACTGAATTTAAAGATAAAAACATAGAAGAGATATATTTAACTATTTTAAAAAGAGAAGGTATGGATAAAAAAGAATTTTTGATAAGAGAAATGCCTGAATTGATTAATCTTGGTGTTGAGAGGGATGGGTTTGTTAAGGTTGAAAAAATTAGCTATAAGTATGATTTTGATGATATGAATAAGGGTAAATTAAAATGTGTTTTAAGCTTTAGATTGCCTGCCGGAAGCTATGCTACTATTTTGTTGAAGAAGATATTTTAATCCCTTATTATTGTTTGATCTCTTTCAGGACCAACTGAAACTATGCTAGTTTCAAGCTCAATAAATCGGATTATTTCTTTTAGCTTTTGAGGTAGTTTTGAATATTCTCTTATATTTCTAATAGCTGATTGCCAACCCGGGAATTCTTGATAAATAGGTATACAATGTGGTAAAACATTAGGATCCATAATTGCAACTCTTAGTTCTCTACCTGATTTTAATGTTTCATTTCCGAGCTGATAATCTGGTCCTTCGTATTTGTAATCAACACAAACTTTAATTCTTTCGCAACTATCCAGAACATCAACTTTTGTTAATATTAATTCAGATCCGTTTGTTTTTGCAGCTAATCTTAATAATGGTAAGTCTAACCAACCTGTTCTTCTTGGGCGGCCTGTTGTTGCACCGTATTCTTCACCTATTACTCTTGCAGCAACACCTTGTTCCAATTCGCATGAGCTGTTAATGTTTGGATTTGGAAACCTTTCTCGTTCATTTTGTCTTGTATGATTTTTGCACCATTCTGATGATTCTGCACCGCCAAATTCTGTTGGGAATGGACCTTCGCCAACTCTTGTCATATAAAATGCTTTTGCTATTCCAAATACTCTTTCAACGTCTTTTTCACTTAAGCCGACACCTTTTACAAGACCCTGAATTGAGCAATTAGAGGATGTAACAAATGGATGACTGCCATGTTCGTAACTTAATAAGAAACCCTGTGCTCCTTCGAGAAGAATTCTTTTTTTACCAACCGAATTTGCAAGGAAATCTTCTGTGTCACTAATCCATTTTCTAAAAAATTGTCCAAATTCAAGATATACTGATATCATTTCTTTTGTGTCTAAAATATCGTATGGATCATAGAATTTACCATTAAGCAATGCTTTTTGTTCTAAAACTTTTTTTACTGCCTTTGGATCTTTGCTTTTTAATAAGCTAAGATTATGTTGCAAATTGGCTTCTAGTTTTTCTCCGAAAATTCTTGGGTTTAACATGTCATTGACAACTAATCCACGCCGTCCAACATGATCTTCATATACAGGGCCAATACCTCTTCCTGTTGAGCCTATTTTTGTTTGTCCATCTGCTGTATTTTCTAATCTATCCAAGGCTATGTGTTGAGGTAGAACAAGTTTTGCATTTCTTGATATCATCAAATTATTAAATGAAAGCCCTTCTTGCGCAAGTGTTTCTAATTCCTGTTTCATAGTTATAGGATCAAAGGCTACTCCTTCTCCCAGAATATTGATTTTACCTTGGGGATCATAAGTAATCCCTGAAGGAACCAAGTGAACAACATGTTTTTCACCATTAGCTACAATTGTGTGACCTGCATTTGCTCCGCCTGTTCCTCTGGCTATAATATCTGCCCAATCTGCAAAGAAGTCTACAAGTTTACCTTTACCTGTGTCGCCCCATTGATTACAAACTACTGCTATTGTTTTAGCATCTTTCAGTAATTTTTTAGTTTTTTCTTCTAGCGTCATTTTTATCTTCGTCCTCTGTAATTTGGCGGTTCTTCTGTAACTAAAAGATCATGTGGATGTGATTCTCTTTGGGCTGCGTTAGTAGGCATTTCAAAATCTCCTTTTTTTCTAAGTTCTTGAATGGTTGCAGCACCTACATAACCCATACCTCTTCTTAAACCTCCGACTTGCTGTTTGAGAACTTCCTCTAAGAGACCTCTATAAGGGACTGCACCTTTAACACCTTCTGCTATAAGCTGAGATTTTCCTGTGGGATCATATCTATTTGGACCTTTTCTTTCTCGCATTGCTTCTAAAGAACCCATTCCTCTAAACTCTTTATAGGGTCTACCTTCATGATAAAAAATTTCTGGTGGAGCTTCATCTACACCTGCTAACATCTCACCCAACATAACTGACCAAGCTCCAGCGCCAATTGCCTTAGTTATATCTCCTGAAAATCTTGTTCCGCCATCTGAACAACAAGGAACTCCGTATTCATCACAAACTTTAGCACAGTCATATACTGCTGTTACTTGCGGTCTTCCTGTGCCTGCTATTACACTTGTTATACAGGTTGAGCCTCCACCTTGTCCAATTTTTATTCCATCTGCTTTTGCTAATATTAATCTTTCTGCTGATTCTCTTTGAGATATATTGCCCGCTACCACATCCAAATCAGGATATTGTTTTTTTATTCTTTTTAATGTGTCTATTACTGATTTTGTGTCTGCATGTGCGGCATCAATAACAACAACATCAATATTTAGTTTAACTAATTTTTCTAATCTTTCTTCTGCATCTTGGTTTACTCCTATTGCTGCCCCAACTCTTAACTGACCATTAGAGTCTACATTAGTATGTTGCGGACTGTTAGTAGATATGCATCTTTGGACATCGGAAAAAACATATAAGCCCGCAATATTTCCTTCTCGATCTACCAATGGTAAGTTTTTTCTTCTATGTGCTACCATTAATTCCCAAGCTGTATTTAATTTAGTATCTGCTGTTGCTGTAACCAGGTTTGTTGCCATAAGGTCTTTTGCTAATTGACTATAATCCATACAAAAGTTGAAGTCTGTTTCTGTTAGAATACCAACTAGTTTTCCAGAGCGATTTAAGACAGGAAAACTATGGAATCCATAACCTTTTTCTTCACGCATTTTAAGAACTTCTGTTATTGTTTGATATTCGTAAACACATATCGGTTTGGCAATTAAGGCATTTAAGTGAAATTTGACTCTTGCTACTTCTTTTGTCTGTTCTTCTGCTGATAAATTTCTATGAATAATGCCAAGACTGCCTGCAAGAGCCATTCCTATGGCTAATTTGTGTTCTGTAACTGTATCCATTGCTGCACTTACTATTGGAATTTTTAACGGAACATTTCTTGAAAACATAGTTTTAAGAGATACATCATCTGGCATTACTTCAGAGTAACCTGTTTTTAATCTTACATCTTCAAATGTAACGGCAATACCTAATCTATCTAGTTTTTCAAAGAATAAATCTTTTGGTAACTGTTCTCTTGACATAGGTTTATGAACTGTTTTCACTATAAAAACATTATCATTCTTTAATATAGGTAATCAAAAATGTTATTTGTAAAATACAATAAAAAATTTAATTAAAAACTTTTTTTATTTCTTCGTCTAATCCTTTTAAATGATTGTAGTTTTTGAATTCTTGAGGTGTAATCCATTTAAAATCTTCTAATTCTTTGTTTAACTTTACGCTTTCTGTTTTTGATGCTGCTGAGAAACATATACCAAAAGTAATCGAATTATCGGGTCTTTTGTATTCGTATTCTGATATTTTTTTAATATCCCCTATTTCTAGATCCGTTTCCTCTTTTATTTCTCTTTTTAGTGCTTCAATTAAATCTTCATTTGCTTCTACTTTACCGCCTGGAAACATCCACAATGAAGGGTGGATCTTTGATTTGGAATTTCTTTTTACAATAAGAAATTTATCTTCCGAATGATTTTTTATTAAAGCGTTAACAACTACAACAGGGCTTTGCATTCTCTTAAGACCTCTTCTATCGTTATTGAGTTTACTAAATCTTTATGATACTGGTCTGACCAAAAGTATTTTTCCATCAAAGGGGAAACTATTTTCTTTAGGAAAGAGTAGTTTTCAATCTGCCAAGGGGGGGTTGTAAAGAATAATGTTATTGTTGGTTTCTCTAAAGCGATTGATAAATGAAGTGCTAGAGTGTCGCCAGTGATTATTAAATTACAAATACTTAAAACAGAGATGAATTCTTCCATGGAATTAGCAAAATCGTTTGTTATTGCTGGAATCTCTTTGAGTTTTTCTTTGATTTTAAGTTCATTTGGCCCGCCTAATAAAATTACTTTATAGTTTTTATTTAATTCTTTTACTAATCCTTTTATTTTTTCTAAATCCCAAGCTTTTGAAGGGAATCTCGGTGCAGAACCTATGTTTATACCAATAATTTTGTCTGTTTCTTTTAGATTATTTTTATTCTTGAATGTTTTAATGTAATCTTCATTAATTTCAGGTTTAAACTGATATTGTTGTTGTTTGTATTCAAGCTCTATTGCATTAAATATTAATTCTTGATATGTTTTTTTTGTGTTTTTATTTAAATGATTTGAGAAGGCAATCTCTAAGTATTCTTCAGCACCTTTATTGAATGCTTTTGGATGACTATCTTTGTCGAAGAAATAGCCTAGTTTTTCTTTTGCATTTGTTATATTTGCTAACTGTGTTGCTGGCGGTGTTATTTCTAAGTTGATTAGAACATCAAACTCTTCTTGACTTAATCTTAAATGAATTTCTTGATTATAAGGAATTATTTCATCAATTCCTATAGTGTTTTTGAGAATGAATACACATTCTGGTGATGTTAGCCAGGTGATTTTTGAGTTTCTTCCATATTTTTTTCTTATTTCAGGTATAATTGATGTTGTTCTGATCACATCACCTAGAGCTCCAAAATGCATTATTAATATTTTTTTACCTATTTGTTCGTAAAATTGACAATTTGAGCAGTCTTTATAGCCTTCTGCTGTCATTATTTCACAAGCATAAATACCTGGAAATGACTTACAATCTCTGTTCCATTTGTTGTTTGACATTTTGTGAATGTGGCATTAATTAGGTTTTTAAAGCTAGTGAAGGTTAGATAGAGTTTATGGCTAGACTCTATATCGCAGGAAAATTGTGGGAAAAGGAAGATAGGAAAAAGGTTGAAGAAATAGATAAATTATGTAAAAGTTTGGGACATGAGACTTTTTTACCACATAGAGATGCTGGGATTTATAGGGAAGGTATGAACTCTGAACTAATCTTTAAAAAAGATAGAGATATGGTTGATTGGTGTGATGCTATAATTGCTTTATTAGATTGGAGAGGTATAAGTTCAGGAACAGCTTGGGAGTTGGGTTATGGATAT
>CAYIHC010000064.1:0-6195 GCA_964363105.1 Candidatus Woesearchaeota archaeon
AAAGGATATATTAGACGGTGCAAAGATATCAAGAGCTACTTTATTTAATTATTGGGGACAGCTCGAGAAATACTCTATAGTTAAAGTTACAAGGAGATTTGGCAGAACAAAATTGTTTACTTTAGATACTTCAAATGTGTTAGTTAAGAGAATAATTGATTTAGAAGTTGCTTTAATAAATACTACAATGGAAAAAGCACAGAAAAATAAAGAAATTCTTGTTGAAAATTAAAATGGTATGTCCAAAATGCAATAATGAACTAAGAAAAACAGAAGTTAAAGTTTATGGAGCTAAAAATAAAGTTATAAGCTACCAATGCTCTAAGTGCGATTATTTTGAATTTGAAAAGAAAACATCACGGAAGGTTATTGAAGAACTTAGAGAAAATCCATTAAAGATAATGTAATCGATCTTAAACTAAGTAATTTTCCAAAACTCCTTAACCTCTTCTTCAGGATTTAGAGTTATTTTATATTCAAATTCCTTGTCAAATAATTTTTTGTAATTCTGCCAAGCAAATCTTTCGTCCATAAAAATAATAATTCCACGATCTGTTTCGCTTCTTATACAGCGACCTGCATTTTGCAATGTTTTTATTATAGCCGGATAAGTATATGCGTAATCCCACCCTTTTCCAAATCTTTGATCATAATATCTAATTAATTCTGAAGTTTCCAAATCAGGTCTTGTTAATGGCAAGCCTGCAATAATAACGCATTTTAAAATATTATTAAAATAATCAACGCCCTCTCCTAAGCTTCCGCCTGAAACAGCTAATAAAACTGCGCTATTTGATCTTTTAAATTTTTCAAGCATATCTTCTTTTTCAGCTTTTGTTATATTTTGATGCTCAAGGAATAATGTTTTGTTGCATATGTTTGAGAATATTTTATAGACAATATTTCTTATGGAATAACTTGGAAAGAAAATAGCAGAATTTCCATTAACGGAGTTGCATATTTTAGCGCATGAAGTTGCGATTTTATTAAACATGTCTTCTGTTCTTTTTGTATATTTTGTGGTTACTATGGGGGCTATTAAGTTTAATCTGTTTTTGCTTGGGAATGGATTCTTTAATTCCACTAACTTTGCGGTTATTCCCATTAAGTCTTTGTGCATTTGTATTGGATTTAAAGTGCCTGACATGAAGATAGAGCAATAAGCCTGTGAGACTAATGGTGAAGTAATTAAACTTGGATCTAAGCATGTATGAGACAAAGAGTAAAATACCTTATTTGATCTTGTTGAAGCTCTTTTTAATATTCTTGTATAGGCATTGCTGTCATTTTGCCAGGAAGTTATGAAAGATGCTAATGATGCTGAAGAGCATTTCTTTTGTTCTTTGTAGACTAATTCTGATAAATATTCCAACTTGTCAGTTATTTCAGGGATTTCATCAATTTCCAATAACCTATCATTAAACTCTTCTCTTTTTATTAGAGATTCATTGTTTGTTAATGATAATTTATTTTCTATTAAAGATTCAAGAATATCTGAGATTTTAGAGATAATTTCTTCTACATCTGGTAATTTGAAATGTCTTGCTTCTTTTATTGCCCTGTTAATTGTAAATGTAGATATTGAACTTGACAGCATTGATCTTGTTCTTCTAACAACATTATGGGCTTCATCAAAGATTAATATTGAATTTTGAATTTCCTTATTTATCCTTCTGAATAAAGATTCTCTTGTAACTGGATTTAAAACATGATAATAATCTGCTATTATTATTTCTGCATTTTTTGCTATTAAACAACTAACTTCATAAGGGCATAATTTTGATTCTTTTGCCTTTTCTACAAGCTCATCAACATGCAACGGCTCTTTGAATTTTTCTACAAATAATTTAGCTACGAATGTAGGTTTAATTTTTTTCCCTTTTTTGTCGTAAGTGTTAAGATAAAACTCACACATATCCTGTTTTTTTAGTTCTTTACAGTATTCTGAGAACTCAGTTGATGATAAATCCATAACATTTGACTGGGAACACATTCCTTTTTTTCCTATAATATTGACTGCATTTATGTTTAATTTGAATTTTTCCTTTATTTTCCTTATTGTTTCTATTGCAATTGTATGCTGAGTATGCATTGGGGTTAAGAAAAAAACATCTAAATTATTTTTTATTGCATATGATAAAGCTGCTCCAATAATTGTTGTTTTTCCTATTCCTGTTGGGGCGTGTATTAAGATATTTTCTTTATTTTTTAATGCTGTGTATGCTTCTTTTAAGAAAACATCCTGTGTTGGTCTTATTTTTTCATGAGGGAATAAGTATTCTTTTATTAAGTCATCCATAAGTTTTGGTTAATTTGAGTTGTTTTTAATAGTTTTGGAATTGCTATTAGTATACTTTGAAGTATACTAAATATTGGCTAACCGAAATATTTAAATAGTATACTTTGGGGTATACTACTCTGGAGTATACTATGATAAAAAACAGCTTTAAAAACAGAGTATCAGAACTAAAACTGCTTAATGAACTTTATGAAAGTAACACTTCTAAGTTAATTATTCTTTATGGGAGAAGAAGGGTTGGAAAAACTGAACTTTTAAAGGAATTTCTTGGAACACACAAAGGACTTTACATCTTGGGGAGACAAGAATCTGAATTTGATCAGATAAAAAAGATAAGTTCACAAATAGCAGAGTTCTATAATGATGATGTGCTTATTAAAAACCCATTTACGAACTGGGATGCACTTTTTCTCTATCTTTCAAAGAAACCAAGAATTCCAATTGTATTTGATGAATTCCCTTATTTAGTTATATCTTCTAACAAAGTAGTTAGTATTCTTCAGGAATACTGGGATAATTATTTTTCAAAAAATAAAGCCTTTATAATTTTATGTGGGAGCTCGATAAATATGATGGAAAAGCTTCTTGGGAGAAAAAGCCCTATTTATGGCAGAAGAACTGAACAGATTCTCCTTGAACCCATGAAATTTAGAGATGCATTGCTTTTCTTTCCAAAAGGAAGTGAAATAAAAGATAAGGTGATTAATTATTCTGTCTTAGGCGGTATGCCTGCATATCTTCTGGAATTTGATTTTTCAATGTGTCTAAGGGAAAACATACTAAAGAATATCCTTCAGAAAAATAAATTCTTGTATCAGGATATTCTCTTTTCCTTAAGAGAAGAGTTGAAGGAGCCGAGAAATTACTTTTCTATATTGTATTCTTTAGCAAAAGGTAACACAAGAATAGGGCATATTGTAAATGACACAGGACTAGATAAATCCTTCGTGGTAAAATACTTAAGCGTTTTAAGAGATTTACAATTGATTGAAAGAAAGGTTCCAATAACAGAAAAGAACATAGAAAGATCAAGGAAAGGCATCTATACATTAAGAGATAATTTTTTAAAATTCTGGTTTAGATTCGTTTTTGAAAATCAGGAATATGTTGAACAAGGAAAACAAGAAAGACTAATAGATGAGAAAATTATGCCTGAACTGAATTCTTTTACTGGTAGGGTATTTGAAGACGTAGTGTTATCAGAATTAATCTCTAGGAAAGAATATGAAAGCTATATTTTTGGTAAGTGGTGGGATGAAAATTCAGAAATAGACATTGTTGGATTAGACAAGAGTAATAAAAAAATATTAATAGGGGAAGTAAAATTCAAAAGGCTTAATGAAAAAGAGATATCTGAAATTAAAAGGTCTTTGAAGGATGTGGCAGTTAAAATAAACACTTTTGGCTTTAAAGAAGAATTTATTATTGTATGTATTAATTCTGAAGTTGAATCTGAAGAAATTAAAGTTTTAAAGTTCTTTGAATTAGTTAAAACCTAATGAATCTTATTTTTTTAATAGGTTGGTATTTTTTAAACTGTTTTTAATATTGTTGAGTAGTTACGCAAGATATATATAGGGATAAATTAACTTTGTTTAATATGGTTAAAAAAGAGCTTTTTCTTTCAAAAAGAAAAACTTCGGAAAAAGAAAGTGGTGGTGTGGAGAAGTATCTTTTTATTGGATTTATAATTGTTCTATTAGCAGTTTTGATTGTAACTAACGTTGAATACACAGGGAATGTTACAAAAGGTAATGTGGATTATGGGTTTGAATATAATCAAAAAAAAATTTATCAGTTTTGTTATGATTCAATATTCTACTCTTCTTTTTATGATTGGATGAAGAGGGGTGGAGAAACGTTAAATAGCAAGGGAAAGCCTATGTGGTGGGCAGCATGTGATTCGTATGTCCCCAAAAATTTAAAAAAATGTTTTAATTTTGCCCAGAGTAAATATCTCAACGTTAGAAATCCCGATGCAAAGGGCTATCATAATTATATAATGAATAAATGTGAACCGAAAGCAAAAGGTAATTTGAAGGATTGTCTCGAAGCGGCGGAATATGAATCGGAAGATATGGCTGAAGCAGATGCGAATAAACATGTAACAAAAGAAGCAAAAAGATGTGTAAACCCTGTGCGGATTGCTTCTAGGAAGAAGGCAACAGATAGGAAGAAGGCAACAGATCCTTGGAATGATGGAACTCCTTGCGATGCATATTGTATAAATCCTTGTGGTAATGGTCTTGTCGAGAATATAGCCAATTTAGGAATTAATGAAGAATGTGATGATGGGAATGCTATTGAGGGGGATACGTGTAGTGATAAATGTAAAAAAGAATTTTGTGGTGATAAAATAGTGCAAATTGCTTTAGGGGAAGAGTGTGATGATGGAAATAAGGTTGATGACGATGAATGCAATAATAATTGTAAAGAGGGCAATACTTGTAAATCTGAATGCAAGCGAAGATACTATTATAATGGTCAGTGTAAAGATGATGAGGGATTTAATACAGTGTTTTATGAGCCCACCCCCGGAATAGTAGATATTGTTGGGGAAACTCGCCCCTTAAGATGGGAAAGGCCTAAAAACTTAGAGAGGGCATCTGATTGCGATAGATTAGGAAAGGCGTGTTATTGTGAGGCCCATGCACTTACTTGTAAAGAAGATGGGGGGAAGATAGAGTTAGGTTATACTGTGGAAGGTGGGGAAAAAGTCTACTATTTTGGTGGGTGCTATACCAGTAAAATCCCAATTAAACTATCTTGTAAGGAGTGGGGCGGGGTGTTTAAAGGGGAGAAAGGGACGGAATGCGAATCCACTAAACTATGTGTTGCTGGGGTGTGTATGTAAAAACGAGGTTCATTTGATTAGACCCTGATAAATCGTCCTTTTCACTCAGCATAAACTATTTAAACATAATTTTCTTAGACTAAATGAGGGAATTAATAAGAACCGTAGGTTCTTATAAAAAGGGGTAAAAATGAGGCTTAAAATTATTATATTAGTTTTTTTAGTTCTATTATTCAGCACAATAACAAATGCTTTTAATCTGGATTTAGTAGAAAATATTTACTTACAAAATACATCTATAATTGCAAATTTGAATATTAACATAACGAAGAATATAGATCCTAATAGCGATTTAACTGTTTACATTGACAATAAAGAGGTAACAAAAACAACATTAAAGCAATTAATGGATTTAAGCCAGGTAAGATTTAATGTTACTGAAAGCAAATTCATCTTAGCAGGAAACAGCTTTAAAACAAAGACAATAACCCAAAATTCCTTATTTGGATTAAGGATTGCTCCTGGTTTAATAAATTTAGCTGATATTGTAGTTTCTGGAAGTAATGCGAAAGAGCCAAGAATTGACATTAATCTAGACAATAAAGATGAATGGATTTTTTTAGGAGATAAAAGTTCTTTTACTTCACCAATAACAGCAACAGGGGTAAATGTAAATAATGAAGCTGGAAGTTTTGTATTAACAACAAAGAATACATTTTTATGTTCTTTAATAGACCTGCCAATTACAAAAGATTTAAGGATTGAGGTGAAATATAAAGCTATTAATCCGAGTGAAACTGAAAAAGATTTAGAAGCTAATTTTTTTAGTGTTGGAGATGATGGGTTAAGTGCTTTTGGGGGAAGTGAAAAATGTGATTTACCTGAGCCAACAAATACAAATTCTGAATTTAGAAGTTGTGAATTTAAATTATCGCAAGTAGCTGAGGGAAAACATTATATTTGCGTAAGCACAAAGAAAGACAGACAGGATGCAGGTGATTTATACAGTATACCTATTGATGATAAAGCCGATAATAGTTTTGTTTGTTCTGGGGATGTAAGCAGCGGGGCTTTAGGATGTGCTAAAGCGCAAGGTGGGGAT
>CAYIHC010000065.1:0-6133 GCA_964363105.1 Candidatus Woesearchaeota archaeon
GATGATATTGAAGTTGTTGATAGTTCATTGAATGGGAGAAATGCTGAATTGAATGTAAAATTAATCTCTGCTTTTCCAAATAAATTTAATAGTGGAGATGTAAAATTTTCTGTTGGTTTTGGTAAATCTGACTTTTTAAAATTCGATGGAGATCCTACCTTAACTCAGACTCTTTATGTTCCTAATGAAAAACTTGTAAATCAATTTTCTTCAAGTGAAATTTTAGACAGTGTTGAGAAGAAAAAAACTATAAATTCGAAATTTGAAGTTAAAGCTGATAGAATAATTCCTGCTGCAAGATTAACGAGTGAATTGCAATATAAAGGGTATAATCGAGCTAAATTTAATGGTTGTTTGGTAAGTGATAGTGATAATTATATTAGTTATTGCGGTGAATTTGGAGACAATCTTGTTTCTATTGGAAGATTAAGCGGGAGTGAAGTAAAGGTAAAAGAAATTTCTGTTTTTGATTATGGGGCTAACAGCAACGGACAATTTATACTATTTCATATTGTTTTTGCTAAGGTTAAAAAGGGCGATTTAATTGGAGATATAGACTTTAGTTTTGAGAATTTTCCTTTTTCTCCTGCTTTCGATAAATGCAGGGCTTCTTTAAGTGAAAAAGAGAGCAAGACAATTAATTTCCTTAGTGAGTCTGAGGGAGAAACCTATTGTAAGATTTATTTAAGTGGTTTAAATTTTGAAGAAAATAAAAAGTTTGAGGGTTATTTGTGGATGAGATATGATTTTAAATTAACTGATGATTTGGTGTTTACGATTGAACCGAAGACGTAATATTTATAAAGGTATTAAGGCTTTAGTTCCAATATGGGAAAGAGGTTGATTTTGGTAATTTTAGTAGTATCCTTAGTTTTAATTACAGCCTGCAGCAATCTTTCTGGAAACAGTGGAAGTTCAAGCGGTTATTATAAATACACTGGAAGTTCTGCTTTAGATGTTAATTTTGTGAAAGATGCGCCTGTTTCTTCTGAAAAAGAATATTATGAACCTGGAGAATTAATAGATGTAGAGATTGAACTGGCTAATAAAGGGACAAAAAGAATTTTGCCAAATACGGTAAGATTAAGATTAACAGGAGATGCAATAATACCCAACTTTTTTACTGGTGCAAAAGAGGTTTTATTTCCATTATCATTAGATCCTATAGATGAAGAAACTGGTTATATTGATACTAGAATTGTTGATTTAGGTCCTTTGAGATATATAGGGGAAGTTACAAGCAGAAGAAGCAAAGTTATAACTGGGCAGTATTGTTATTATGTTCCTGCTGTTGTGCAAACAAGTGTTGTGTTAAGTGATAAGCAAGAAGATATTCTTGGACAAAATATACAAGCAGGAGATAATCCTCCAAGCGGAGTGCAGGTAACTTCTTTAGAGCAAGAGGTTGTTAAAGTAAGAGAAGGAGATAGGGCTGGAACTATGAGATTTAAATTTGTAATTGAAAACGTTGGAAGCGGTTCTATGATTGATAGTTTACAAGATTGCTGGGATTATGAAAAGAGAAGAAGAGAACAAGTAAGTTTTGTTATAAAAGGACCTTACCCAATTGTTTGTGAAGAAGGAACTGTTATATTAAGAGATAAGAAAAGAACTGTTGACTGCACTATGACTAATATTGATCCTACTAATTTAGGATCTGTAAATAGGGATTTGATAATAATTTTGGATAACTTTGCTTACTTGGAAGAGATTCCAGCTGTGACAATTTATTTAGATAAGAGATATAGTTAAATCACTTTTTTGTAGGATTCGTCATTAATAGTTTGTTCGAGAGTTATTCTAGAGATAATAAAGATGCCTGAAATAGCGGCTAAACTTAATGCAACATCATATCTTTTTGAAAATAAATAATGTGTTGTGAAGCTTACAGTTGTTGCTGCCAATATATCTGTTAAGTATTCTAAAGATCTGAAAAACTTGTCTCGATTGTATAGTTTTATTTCTTTTTCAAGACTGTTTTTTAGAAAATTCATTGAAGGCATGCATTCTCTTTGATTAATCGGTTTTTATTGTTGATGCTATTATTACTATTATTACGAGAAAGTTTTATAAATTAGGTGTTACTAATTGGTTGTAAGTTAATGGAGATAAAATGAACAAAAAGAATCTATTAATGTTGTTTTTGGTTTTAGTTATTTCTTTATTTAGTGTGACTACTGTTTCAGCTTATTATTACAATTACAGGTATTATCCTGATATTGGATATGAAAGTGCTTCTTATGATACAAATTTTCAAACAGGAGATTATTATTTTAATAAATATGGATTAAGTGGGTATTATAAGGGATACGATCCTTACGGTAATAGTGGAAGCTATTATGGCTATAACAACAATAATTTTAATTATAATTCTTATGTCCAAAATTCTGTTGAAGTAAGAATTGACGGTGATGGAAGATACAGAAGTTATCCTTATGGAAGTTATGGTTATTCTTATGTTTACCCTTATAATTATTATTCAGGTAATTACAGATATGGCAATAGCAATAGGGAACTTTATTATGCGAAGTATAGAAGTTCTTATTACAATGATTATGCTTATGACAGCTATGATTATTATGATTCAAGATATTACTACTACAATTAGAATTTCTATAAATTTACTTTTTTATAGGGGTTATAACAGAAAAATTGTTCTAAATTTCTACCGAGAGATCGGAACTTATTGTTTTTGGAATCCTAACTGAGGGGGTAGTTGAAGTTATTAAGAAGAAGTGATTCTTGTGTTGTTTTTGGTGGTTATTTTGTTCAATGGTAATGAACAAAAATTGACTATTTTGTTCAATGGTAATGAAAAGATTTATAAACTCCTTTTTTGGTTATATCTCCATGTTATCGGAAGCAGAAATAAAAGAAATACTTGTAAGGCAAAGAGAGACAATTCTTAGTAAGAAGTATGGCACAGAAAGGACGGTTTTAAGAGAATTGGAGTCTAAGATTAATCTTCCCCATGTTGTTGTTTTAACCGGCTTAAGAAGAAGTGGCAAATCTACATTATTGAGACAGTTAATAAAAAAACATTACAAAGATGAGGATTTTTATTATATCAATTTTGAAGATGAAAGACTGTTCAATTTTCCAGCGAGTGAATTTAATAGACTTTATGAGGCATTAATAGAACTGTATGGGAAAAAGAAAATATTTTTTCTTGATGAAATTCAGAATGTGATTAATTTTGAGACGTTTGTAAGAAGATTATATGAAGAGGGTTTTAAATTTTTTATAACTGGCTCAAGCGCAACTTTGTTGAGTAGAGAATTAGGAACAAAACTTACTGGCAGGCACGTAGACATTGTTGTCCGGCCATTTTCATTTTTGGAATTTTTGAAATTAAAAGAGGCGGACATAAACAAAGAGTCTATTTACAAAACAGAAACTAAAATAGAAATTAAAAAATATTTTGAGGAGTATTTAATAAATGGAGGCATGCCTGAATATTTGATTTATAAGGATCCGGAACTCTTAACAAGAGTTTATGAAGATACTATTATAAAAGATATAGCTGTTAGATACAAAGTAGATAATGTTGCAGTTCTAAGGCAGTTATATTCATTCTTAATAAACAATTTTGCCAATAAGTTTAGTTATAATGGGGTTAAGAAGTTTACTAGCATTAAAAGTGTTAATACGATTAAAAAATTCATATCCTACCTTGAGGAAACTTATTTTGCCAAAACAATAAATAAATTTGATTACTCCTACAAAAAACAGATAGTAAATGATAAAAAATTTTATGTTTTAGATAATGGGTTTATTGGAGTTCTTTCTAAGAAGTTAACTAAAGACTATGGATGGTTATTGGAAAACTTAGTCTTTAATTGCTTAAATGACAATCATGAAGTTTTTTATTATTTTGAAAAGGCAGAATGTGACTTTCTTGTTATTAAAAATAAAGAAGTAAAAAAAGTAATCCAGGTTTGCCACGAACTAAATGAAAAGAATAGAGGAAGAGAGGTTGAAGGATTACTTGAAGCGATGAATAAATTCAAGCTTAAAGAAGGATTGCTTTTAACAAATAGCCAGGAAGAAGAGTTTAAACTGGATGGGAAAAAAATAGTTATTAAGCCGGTTTGGAAATGGTTGCTGGAAAAGGAGGACATTTAAGAAAATAAAAAAAGAAATTCCAAAAACACTGATGGAAAAATAGATGTTGTTAAGAAATATGGATTGCTCTGGCAGGTTTTAAACCAAGATAAGATTGATATGATTGTTAAAGAAAATACCACTTTTAGATATAAGGCAAATAAAATTTAATATGGTTTAGAGAATATAAAAGTTTATATGCCGGGTGTGGGTTAAATTATTTGGTGATAAGGTGGAAATTATAGCTGATTTACAGATACACTCAAGACATTCAAGAGCAACTAGTAAGGATTTGAGTATTGAGAATTTAGAGAAATATGCGAAGATTAAAGGTGTTAATTTATTAGGAACAGGTGATTTTCAGCATCCGTTACATAGGGAAGAAATTAATCTTAAATTAGAAGAGGATGAGAACGGAATTTTATGGACAAAGAATAAATTTCCTTTTATTTGGCAGACAGAAGTAAGTTTAATGTTTAGTCAAGGTGGAAAGAGGAGGGCTGTTCATTTATTAATATTTGCACCTAATTCAAAAACAGCGGATAAGATAACACAATTTTTGGGGAGCAAGGGAAGATTAGATTACGATGGAAGACCTATATTTGGAATGTCGTGTAAAGAATTGGTTAAGAATTTGAAAAATATAGATGATATGATTGAGATTATTCCTGCTCATTGTCTAACTCCCTGGTTCGGTATGTATGGAAGTGATTCTGGTTTTGATTCTTTACAGGAATGCTTTGAAGAACAAACAGATAAAATTTATGCTGTTGAATCAGGAATGTCTGCTGATCCATCAATGTTGTGGAGATTAAAAGAAAAAATAAATATTGTCAGTTTTAGTGATGCACATTCTTTTTGGCCGTTTCGTATGGGGAGAGAGGCCACTGTGTTTGATATTAATGAGTTAAGCTATAAGAATATCATAAAATCAATAAGAACTGGAATTGGTTTAAAATCAACTATTGAAACTTTTCCTGAATACGGTAAATATCATTACGATGGACATAGGAACTGTAAATTTAGTTGTTCACCAAAAGAAACTAAAACTCTTAATGAAATCTGTCCAATTTGTAAGAAGAAATTAACCTTGGGTGTTGAGTATAGAATAGAAAAATTAGCTAAAGAACCTGAAGGATATAAACCAGAGAATGCAAAGCCTTTTTTTAGATTATTACCTTTACAGGAATTGATTTCCTTTAGTTCAGATACAGGAATATTAACTAAAAAAGCATGGGGTCTTTATAATAACTTAATTAATGCTTTTGGAAATGAACTTAATATTTTGTTAAATGTTAAGAAAGAGGAATTGTTTAATATCTTAAATGATGAAAAGTTAGTTGGGCTGATATTGAAAAGCAGAGAGGGAAGATTAAGAGTAAAGCCTGGATTTGATGGGGAATATGGGAAGATTGAAGTTGAAGAACAGGCTAAATTATTTTAGTAAGCTTTGTGAACTACTCATGGCTAAAGCCACTGAGCGTCTGTTGTTAGACGCTCTTGAGTTTCCTGCTTCATTAATACTTGACTCGTAGACCTATTGTGTAGTTCCGCTGTCAGAGGTATTTCCACAGGCTTGATATAAGTTCCGTAGGTCAAACTGAAGGGAATGTATGAGAACCGTAGGTTCTTATATTCGGACAGTTCCTGCCCTATTGATTTTAATGCTATGTCTTTGATTTCTAATGCTGAATTGTAATCTCTCGAAATTACTAATCCACATTTATCACAACTATGTATTCTTTTCCCTATATTCTTTTTCACTTTATTTTTACAATTACTACATCTTTGTGTTGTTCCATAGGGATTAACAGTTACTAATAACTTACCAGCGTTTTCAGCTTTGTAAGTTAAGAACTGTCTTAGTTTATTCCAAGAAGCATCATTTATTGATTTTGATAAATATCTATTTTTAACCATGTTATTTATTTGTAAATCTTCTATTGCGATTACATCATAATTCTTGACGTAAATGTTTGAGATTTGATGAAGAAAATCATCTCTAATACTTGTTATTTTTTCATGATGC
>CAYIHC010000066.1:0-6088 GCA_964363105.1 Candidatus Woesearchaeota archaeon
AATAAGCAGCACTATTAATGCAATAATAAATGAGAGTGCTTTTCTTGATGGTGTTGCTCTTGCAGGTATAAATAGTTTTGAAATTAACCATGCTAAGATACCTATTATGGCTAAGATTGTTATGCCTAACAAAATATTTGTTAATGATTCTGAAACAAGTTTTACCATTAAGAAAGATAATAAAATAGCAACTATAACGCTGGCTGCCTGATTACCGTGGAAAACAGAGTTTATAGCGCCCCTGTAGATTAATAAGGCTAAAACGATAAATAAGATTGCTTTGATTATTATTCCTGAGAAATCCTTAACTCCGAAGAATTGATAGTAATCATTAGATGTTAAGGCTGAAACAATAGTTGAGAATAAGATAATTACCAAGATTAAAGCTAAACCTCTTTTTACCATTGTTTTTGATTGATTTCGGTTTATTTAAATATTTCTTTACAGAAATCTTTTAAAGTGCTGCTTTCATTATAGAATAGATGAGAACAAGAAAGATAAAAGATTTAACAAAAGAACTGTTGACTAAAAGAGAATTTCTTAATATGCGAAATTCTTTTGATGTTTTGGGGGATATAGCAATATTTTCTGATTTTCCTGAAAAGTTAAAAAAGAAAGAGAAATTGATAGGAAATAAGATATTAGCGAATTTGAAACATGTGGAAGTAGTTATGAAGAAAGTTAAAAATTATTCCGGGAAGTATAGACTACCTAAATTTAAGATTATAGCTGGGGAAAACAGAAAAGAAACAATGCATAGAGAGAATGGGGTAAGAATAATTGTAAATCCAGAGAAATGTTATTTTTCTTCAAGATTAAGCGGGGAGAGATTAAGGATAAGTAAACTCGTTAAACCGAATGAGACTATTTTAGTAATGTTTTCTGGTGTTGGAGTCTATCCTATTGTTATAAGCAAAAATTCTGAGGCAAAAGAGGTATATGGGATTGAGATTAACCCTAATTGTCATAAATATGGATTAGAGAATCTAAAATTGAATAAAATTTCCAATGTTAAACTGTATTTAGGTGATGTTTTGAAGATAGTTAAAACATTAAAGATTAAATTTGACAGAATTTTGATGCCATTACCTAAAGGTGCTGAGGATTTTTTAGAATTAATTAAGGGAAGATTAAAGAAGAATGGAACTGTTCATTTTTATGACTTTGCTTTAGAAAGTGAAATTCCTATAAGTAGTATTGAAAAAGTTAAAAAAGTATTTCCTAAAGCTGAGATTTTAGATGTAATTAAATGTGGGAATTATGCACCTAGAAAATACAGAGTATGTGTTGATTTTCGAGCATAGCTCGAATCCGCCTGCGTGCGTTTAAGGTTTAACTTTTGCTTCTAAGTTACCTATATAGTATGAATTTGAACCGAAAATAATTGCGTTTTTGCCGTCCACTGTAGCTTTGCTTGGATTTTCAATTAAGTGATAAACACCCTGTTCAGCCCTCGCTATACAATATTCTCTTGAACCTATTGTGAATGAAGGGATTGAATCTGGCAAACCTTCAATCTTTGTTTCTGAAACTTTAATTTCTACAGGGGTTATAACACTGCCAAAAGGGACTTCTATCGGGCTTTTAATTCCATAAGAACTTGTTGCTTCTTCCAATGAGATTATTCTTGATTTAAATGGTTTAAGAACAACTTTTCCATCTCTTTTTTCTATGTTTTCAGCAGGATTTTCAACAAGATAAAGCCTGTTATTGTAGCTGAAAACACCGAAAACTACCTCATAAGGATCTTGAGTGGTAAATCTTATACCTGATAATTTTACATTATCTATTAATGAAATTTGAACAGGATAAACCTTAAGAATTTTTGCTTTTGATTTATCGGGATTGTTCCTAGTTACTTCGTTAGGAAGAAAGATATCTGCTATTGTATTCCTTGTAGCTAAAGCAAGACCACCTAAACCTAAGACTTCTAGAAAATTTCTTCTTGTTGTAGTCATTTTTAGCCCCTTGAGTTAGAATTTATAATTAATAAAGATTAATTAGCCCCGGGGAAGCCTGGTCTAAGTCGGTATGGTGGACGTTCTTCCTGTATTGGAACTTCAGGTTGAGGTTCTATTAATAATTGAGGTTCTTCAACTACTGGAGCTTCAACTTTTGATTCTTCTTTAGGCCATGATGCTTCTGTTTTCTTTTTATCTGGAAGAGGTATCAAAAGTTTTAATTCTTCTGTTCTTGGACCTTTTCCAGCTTCAGAACCTAAAACCAATAAACCCTTACCTTTGAGTATAAGTTCTAATCCTTTTACTTCAACTTCAGGGATTGGTCTTCTGAATGCATATAACCCAAGGAATTTACCCTGTTCATCTAAGGTTTTAGCAAATAAATATCCTTGAGATGCTACAAATTCAACACCTTCTAAAGTTGAGTTACCTTGGTGAATCTCAACAGGTAATTTTTCTTGTATGTATCTTACTGGAAGCAAGACTCCGAAGGGCTTACCATGAACGTTAACTCTTGAAGTGTCTGCAGGATATCTTGATAATTTACCAAGCAATACTGCTTCACCCTCTAAAACTGCCTGTTTTTCATCATAAATAGTTAAATTATTTGTTGGGTTTTCCATAGCAAATAATTCATCTCCCCTTCTTACAAAACCAAATAAATTGTGGTCTATATTTCCACCTGGAATTTCAGCTTCATAATTTCCAAATTTAATTGGTAATTTTACTGTTTCAACAGGGACTGATTTTGCATTTAGAACTGCTGAATAATTATCATTTGAATCGTATTTTAAATTAAGCTGTTTAGATTTACCACCACAACCAGTTGACAAAGAAAATAATAATAAACTTGCACTTGCAACCTTACCTAAAGTTTTAATACTTGAACCTAAAAAGTCTCTTATTGATATATTTGGATTGTAATTCATTTTTATTTCCCCCTGTGAAATTTTATTAAATTCCTTACTTTTCGAGATTTATAAACCTTTCTGTTTGTAACCATTGTTGAGTAGGAATTAGCGATACCTTTATATAGTGGTTATTATTACTCCTATTATCAATTAATCATGGAGGGGAGAAAATGAAATGTTTCAAATGTCAATATGATTGGTCCACCAGAATAGAAACACCAAAATCTTGCCCTAGATGTAAGACAAGATTAGATTATAAAAATGGTGGTGAAGGGGAATAAAAATGGCAATAGAAGACTTTTTTTATGGACCTGCGGCTGCCGGGGGAGCAAGACCTATAAACTGGAATAAAACAGGGAAAAATGTCCTTTTGGCAACATTCTTAGGTGTTACAATTGAAGCTGCAAACAGACAATGGCAATTAGGTCTTCCTAGTATTAGTGGAAATTTAGAAAACAACACTTGGGAGTATGCCGGAATAATGGCTGATGCGTTGACTAAAGGTGTGTTGGCTTACGCTATTGTAAATAATGGTATCCACTATCTAAATGTAGGAAGAGACAAGGTAGCTAAATGGTTACAGAAGGATTAAACTTCCAAAAAATCTGTTAGTTTTTACATTTTATTTCTTTTTTTTGATTTTTTTTCTGAAATTTTTAGCAGTATTTACAATTTCTTCAGTAGTTTTTACAATAATTTATGATTACATCATATTAAACACCTCAACTACTTAACTCTTAATAAAATTTCAGCGAGGTGGAAAAATGATAGATGATGAATGTTACAGATCGCCTGGAACAAAAGAAAGGGAATTTGGAATTGGGTGTTTTGTAGTTGGGGCTATTCTCGGCGGGTTAATTGGATGGTGGGCTTGTGATTATTTCCATAATAAAAAATTTGGAGTCTACACATTAAAAACAGAAAACGGAAAGGCTAAGGTTGAAAATGTATTAAGAATAGAGGGAGAACCAAGATACCAGATTAATTTGAATGGAAGTAATATTGAAAGTTTAGTTGAGATAAGAGGCTTCAATATAGAAAGAAATGGAAATGGATTTGATGCTAAGGCTTACGGTGATGAGTTAATAGTAAGGAAAAGTAGAGCAGCGTATGGAAGAGTAGAGTGAAATGCAAAACGGCTTGAAAACAAAAATATGGGAAGATTTTAGGAAAGAAAGAAGAGAAAGCAAGATATTATATTATCTTTCAAGTGTATCATTCATTTGTATATTAATCTCTTTTCCTGTTGGGTTGTTTATTTTAACAACAATGGGTTTACAAAGAGGGCAATTTCCTTACCCTAAAACTATATCGGTATCTTTTATTTTATCTTTGTTCGGACTTTCATATTTTGTGTATAAGAAAAATTATGAAAAATCTTTAAAAAGAGAGAAAACAAGACAGGAGGGAGAAAATGGTAATTGATGAAGATATGCAAAAATTGTTGATAGCTATAGCCTTTATTATAGTGATTATATATGCTATCTTATTTTGGTCTGGTGTTATCTCAATAAATGTTTGAAGGGTTAATGTAACAATCTAAGATTATAGAAGGCTTAGAATAAAAACTATTTTAAATTTTAATTTCTTTTTCAATTTTAACAGCTGTTGGAGCTTCACCGCCATGCCACGATCTTTTTGGTCTTATTTTAACAGTATAAATTCTTTCTGAACTGTCGTCTAAGATTAAAGCTGCGCCTTTGTATTTTGGTAAGTTTCTCATTGAAGCGTCTATATTACTTAATAAGTAAGACTGCATTATTGAACTTAAAGCTTTTATATCTGATTCTGCTGTTAATCTGTGGGAAATTACAACGTCTGCCTGAGTTAACATATCATTATGAACTTCTCCTGGTTGTTGTGTTGCGCCTATTAAAGAAATTCCTGGCTGCCTGCCTTCCCTTAATATTTGTATTAATGGATCTGTTGCTATGGTTTTTCCATTTTTTGGCAAAAAATCATGGATTTCATCAATTAATAACCAAACTAAAGGCAATTCCTGTTTTTGAGATGTTAAAAAGGAAGATTGAATATCTTGTAGTTCTTCAAATCTTCTTACTTCCATTCTTTTGGATAATAATTTTCTTGAGATTAGAGCAACTACTAATGCTTTGATTGAAAAATTTCCTGAGATAGAGGTGTAAGGTGATAGGTCTATAACTGAAATTCTTCCTGGATGAACTATAGATTTTAATTTAGTTCCTTTTTTTCTAAATAAACCCCAATTTAATGCTATTATAAATAAATTTAAAACTGACTGTTTTATTTTTTCATCTGTTTTTATTGGGTTTAATTCTTCAATAATGTCCTTTAAACCATATAATCTAAGTTTTTTTGAAACGTCTCTTAATGTGTTTTGGATTAGAATTCCTTCTTGAGATAGGAAGTCTAAATTAAAAATTGTGCACCAGTCAACTGCTTTTAAATCAGAGACTCTTATTGAAAATTTTTTATCCACTAACATTCCTTTGTCTAAAAAGTTTTGAAAATGTCCTGTTGGAACAAAGATTTCAAGTTTTGTTGCTTCTGGTTTAATTTTCCATTTGTCTAGTAAATCCTGCTGTCTGTAATTGGGATATTTCATTGTCCAGAAAACACCCAAAGTATCAAACATTACAACTGACAACCTTTGTTTTATTAATTCATCTAATCTTGAGATTTCTTCTGCTATAATTGATAAGGTTGTTGATTTACCACTGCCTCTTTTTCCAGTTACAAGTATAACATGCGTTGTTGCAATATCTAAGTAAACTTTATTAGTTAGAGAGGATACCTGACCCATTTGGACATATTGTCTTCCTATCCTGATTAGGCCTTTTCCTTTGTATCTTAATTTTTCATCTCTTGTTCTTCCAATTATTGTTCTAAATGGCATTTGTTAACCTCTCTTCAGAATAGACTATAGAAACGGAATTTAAATAGTTTATTGAAATCTTAAATAGAAAGTTTGCTTGCGTGTTCTAAAGCTGCGACTTTTCTGTCTTTTGCTTGATAAATGCCTCTACCTACGATAGCATGCCAACTATTGCCTGCAACCTTAGTGGCGTCTTCAATTTTACCGCCTTGTGTAACAAAACCAGGGGCATAAAATATAGGACTAATTCCTTCAGCTTCTATAACTTCTTTAATTTGTTTTATTACATCTGGTTTATTTCCTGGAACAACAAAAGACTGTTTAAAAAGAGTTTTATCCTTTAATATAACCTTTAGAAAACA
>CAYIHC010000067.1:0-6076 GCA_964363105.1 Candidatus Woesearchaeota archaeon
CCAACAGGTAGATTGTTACTAGAAAGAGATGGATATGAATTTGATTTCAATAAGATCTATGAAGCCGCTGTAAAAAACAACGTAGCTTTAGAAATCAACGCATTTCCTAATAGGTTAGATTTAAGCGACGATCTAACAAAAGAAGCCATAGAAAATAAAGTAAATATCACAATAGGCACTGACTCCCATGCAAAAGAGCATTTAAGGTTCTTATCTTTAGGCGTTTCAACTGCAAGAAGAGGTTGGTGTGAAAAAAAGAATATTTTAAATACATTAGAAATAGATAAATTCCTAAACAAAATAAGAAGGTGAATGAAAAACGCATATTGAATCAAGTCAGCTTCAGATCGAGCAATTAGAACTTCTAGGTCATATAAAGTATCTTATAGAAAGCGGTTTTTTTGAAAAGAGATTAAATTTATTTGGATTAACTAGAAAGATAGGGTTGTTATATCAACTAAGTTTAAACGATAAACAGCCAGATGGAAATACTGCAGCAACTCTAACCTCTAGTGTCAAAGAAGGATTCTCAGGAGAATTTTTAGTTCGAGAAGATAGTAAACAAGAAAAATATCATAAGATGTGTCTTGATGGTTGGCTTCTGCTTAATTACCCTCCAACATACAAAGGGTTGATAGTAGCTTTAAGTGAATGGGGACAGCCGAGTATTATAGACCTGTTTGAACCTCATAAGATGCGACAGCAGTTCCTTATATTTGACAAAGAATACCCTCGCCCAATAAGGAGAGATAAAGCTGCATATTGCCCTTCATTTTCATTGAATAAAGTAACAGGCATAACCAAATGTGACGAAATATTATTCTATAGAGTTTTAAATTTAAGAATTGTGCATAATAACGGCAACTCTAGTTTTGACGTTAAGCTTTAACTAGTCTTAATTTCAATCACATCTAAATTTTTTAATCTATAATCCTTAGATATTGGCAATTTTTTCTTGACGTCTATTGCTTTAACGAATTTATTCCCAATATCAGTATGAATTCTAAAAGCAAAATCTAAAGCAGTAGAATTCTCTTTTAAAATAAAGCAGTCAGGTATTACTCTCCCTTCAGAATCCTTTAAATTATTAACCCCGCCAGGGAATACAGCAATACATTTCAATAGTTCAAAAACAGCAAAATCAAGAGCCTGTTGAATCCCTGTAGAGCCAAATTTATTTAAAACATTTTTTCTTATGCTTTCTAATGCATTTTTCTGATTTTCATTTAATTTTTTTTCATCTAAAACTTTAAAATCCTTATCACCCGGTATATATTCAATTAATCCTGATTTTGAAGCCTCTCTTAATGCTAATTCAGAATCAGCACTACATGGTATTACATTATATTCTTTATATTTTTCTTTTAACCGATGATAATTTAATTCAGCACCCTCGACATCAATTTTATTTGCAGCAATCAGCATTGGCTTTGATAATCTTCTTAATATAGAACAAAACTGCTTTAATTCCTCTTTCGTCCATTTTAATGGATCACCAGAATGAAATACCTTTACAGCCTTATCAACCATTTCTTCAGTTATCTTTAATCCTGAAAATTGTTTTGAAACTTCTTTTCTAATATCTTTCTTCTCATTAACTACCTTTTTAACAAATTTATCCCACGCCTTCTCTAAAATCGAGAAATACCATAGATCTACTTCTTTTTCAATCATTTCAACATCTTTCAAGGGATCATGGCTTAATGGCCTTACAATCTCTCCTCTTTCATTAGTCATTCCAGCTATGTCTATTATATGTATTAAAGCATCTCCTTGGCTTAAATCATTCAAAAACTGATTACCTAAACCTTTTCCTTCATACGCCCCTTCAATTAATCCCGCAACATCCAATAAATCTATAGACACAAATCTTTTTCCATTTATACAATAGCCTTCTCTTGGATTACATTTAACTTTAAAAAATGTCTCAACACAGTCTATTTTAACATAACCAACAGCCCGATTAGGTTTTATAGTTGTAAATGGTCTTGGTGAAATTTCTACATTTGCTAAAGTAGCTGCCTTAAAAAACGTTGATTTTCCTGTAGATGGTTTCCCAATAACTCCAATTAACATAAATCTTAAGGGTAAATTAAATTTAAAAGCTTACCTACTGCATTTTTCGCCTTTTATCTCTAGATATTCTTTAACAGATAATCCTAGTTCTCTTCCTTTTATAATTCTATTGTTAATCCACAAATTTTGTATCTTCTTTGCTAGAACAAAATTATTTCTGCACAATTCAGCCCAATAATCTATAAAAGCTATTCTTTCGTCACTGTTAAATCCAAGTGCTGTTCCCATATCATTATCTCTTATCCAGTTATTATATGCTTCAATCTTCTTTTTATCCATCTGCGAAATAAACTCAAATAAGTATATAAATATTTATGTGGCCAAATATCCAGAAAAATAAACAAACACAATTATCAACAAAGCCAAAGCAAAGTAATCCTTAAACTTAAATCTTAATCTTGGGGGATAAGTTCTTTTTGGCTTAGATCTAAACGCCCTTGCTTCTATACTTAAACTTAAATCAAATGCCTTTATCAACAACAAATGAAATGTTGGAATCAAGATTGGAAAAAAAGTTTCCATTGATTTTATAGGTTTAAACAAAGAAAATTTAATCTTATGCGCTCTTGCCTTCTGCGCATCTATCACATGATTTATTTCTCTAGTTATCACGGGCACAAATCTTATTGCTAATGTCAACATAAATGCTAGCTCATATGGAATCTTCATTTTTGTCATACTTAACATCAAATCCCTTGGCGAAGTAGACATTGCAAACACAATGCTGCTTAATACCAAAACCAAGAACTTTATTGAAAAAAACAAACCATCAACAGCTCCTTTCTTAAAATCCCACAACAACAAACTAAACAAAACTACATAACCAATCGTAAATCCAATGATAAATAACTTAGAAGAATTCCACACAGATCTTAATGGTAATTTTGAAAGTAAAATTGAAAGTAAAACTATTCCAAATAACTCCAAAACTAAAACATTATTATTTACAATAAAAACTAAAAAGCTTAACCCAACTAACCACAATATCTTAATTCTTGGATCCAACTTATGTATTACCGAATCCCTATAGATATAATCATAAAACTGCATAACAATAATGTTTAAATACGTCTATATAAATATAATCTCTATGCTTAAGCACTTCACAACAAAAGAACTAATATTTATAGCTTTGATGTCGGCTTTGATATTTATAATTAATGTAGTTATCGGTTCAATAGTAATCTCAATCACAGGCATACCATTATCAAATGCATTTGTAACAGGAATAACTATGGGTTTAGGTGTTTTATTAATCATTAAAATTGTTCCAAAATTCGGCTCACTTACATTATTTCTTTTAATATATAGTATCCTGTCAATACCTACATCTCTCGGAGGCGCTCCGGGTTTTTGGCCTAAAATACCAATCAATACAATCTCAGGACTTCTAGGGGATTTATTCTTATTAACAGCAAGGTATAGACTGTGGAGTTTATTTTTAGGTTTCTATATTATCACAACAGCAAATATATCTGCTTTTCTATTTTTTTTATGGTTATTAGCTCTTCCAGCAATTCAAAAAACAATATCCATCGCTCACTGGCTCTTGCTAGCCTACTGGATACTCGGCACAGTTGGTATATTGATAGGAATGTTCATCTGGAATAAACTAAAAGACAAAAGGATTTTACTACAGATTAGCCAATAGAAAGATTTATATATATCCTTCCCTAATAAGGAAGGATATGGTAGAAATAAACTATTTAACAAAAGAAGAACAAAAAGCCTGGGAATACCTTAAAGATAAGGAAATAATAGATAATGAACTATTTAATCAAATATTTCCAGAAATAAAAGAAAACAAAAGAAATAAGCTGCTTCACAACCTATACAAAAAAGGTTATTTAAATAAAGCCAGGAAAGACCTTTATTATAACCCTAAAACACTTAAAGGTTTTCATAAATTAGCTTTAAGATACAAAGAAGGTTATATTGCACTGACATCTGCTCTAAGACACTATAATTTAACAGATTACGAAGATTTCACTATTTTCATTGCAACAAAAAGTTTTCAAAAAAAGATTAGTCTAAAAGGAACAGAATATAGCATCAACTTTATACCATTGCATGACCTATACATAGGCTTCACAAAAACAAAGGATATCTATATTTCAACAATTGAAAAAACCATATTTGACTGTCTTTTGAAACCAAACCTAATAGGCCTCCAAAATATAACAAAGGCAATATACGACGCCAAAATAGACTGGAAAAAGCTGTTGGAATTTTTCAAACTAACAAACAACAACGCTTTAAAACAAAGAACAGGTTATATTCTTGAATTGCTAAAAACAGAAACAAAATTAAAAATACCTGAATTCGTCTTTAACTATTTGGCGGATAACATAAAAGACCGTGTTAAACTAACGCCTTTAAAATCAAAATCAATTTATGATAATAAATGGAAAATACAAGATAACTTAGGAAAAGAAAACATACTCTCCTGGTGGCAATAAGATGGAAATAGAAGAATTGAGAAGATTAGCAGCAAAAGAAGAACTTTCTCTTAATTATATAGCTAAAGACGAAATTATTAGTAAAATCTTGTTTAAACTTCAGAAATTTGACAATTTAATCTTAAAAGGAGGAACAGCAATTAATCGAGTTTATATAAAAAACAAAAGATTTTCAGAAGACATAGATTTTGATATTATTTCAAGTGAAGACTTAAAGCACACACTAATAAAAACCAAAGAAATAATAAAATACTTAACAGATTTAGAAGTTGACAAACCAAGAATAATGAAAGAGTCTATTCGATACGACCTATTTTTTATTAATCCGCTAAACCATAAAGACAGGGTAATGCTAGAGTTTAAGCCAGTAAAAAATGCAAAGAGTTATAGTAAAAAGATTATTAATTTCGGATTTGTTCCCTGTGAATCAAGTCTTTTAAATGTTTATGACGTAGAAGAACTAATAAAATCTAAAATTAAATGTATATTAACAAGGCTAGAAGGTAAAGACTTATTTGACTTATATTACCTCCTGGATCTTAAAAAGATAAAAATCCCAAAACAAGAAAAAGAAGCTTTAATCAAAAGGTTTCAGTTAGACGAAGAAAAGATAAGGAACGTAGCTAACGTTATTAATCACTACATCCCAAGAAATGATCGCCCAAATTGGAGTATATTTTTAAAAGAGTTAGCTGAAAAAGTTAATGATAGTTAATTATTTAAACACGACAATTATCGTCTTTTTATGTGGGTTGCTAAATTAAGTGTAGATGCAAAAGATGGAACTCTCGGAAGTAGGACAAAAAAGTTCAAAGTAACGCTACTTGGTTATCCTGTTTCTTCCTATGCGAAAAAGGGCGAGGTTTATTTATATATTGCCGGTTCAATTATAGGCGAAGAAAAGAATAAAAAGGAATTTCTAGAAAGTTTGAGAAAAGACAAAAACTGCATAAACCTAGAAGTCAAGGGCGATTTTTTAATCTGCCAAGTAAAACAACCGCCAAATTCTAAAATACTCTACCAACCCAACATTATCCACCTCGAACCTGTGAGAATACAACCAGATGGAACTGCCATTTGGACAATAGGCTGTTGGAATAAGAGTCAGCTAACAGACTTTGCAAAGGTAATAAGAAGGGTATTTGGTGAATCTAAACTGTTGAGTATAAAAGAAGAGAAGGTTTCAAGTTTTACCATTGCGAGCATCCAACCAGGACTAACAGACAAACAAAAACAAGCAGTAGAGTTAGCTGTAAACAATGGATACTATAGCTACCCTAGACAAATAGAGTTAGAAAAATTAGCAAGTCTAATGCACATTTCTTATTCAACATATCAAGCACACTTAAGAAAAGCAGAACAAAAATTAATTCCATTTATGTTCAAAAAGATCCAATAAACACACGACATATATCGCTATAAACTAGTTATATAGTTTGTAGTATCTATAAACAAGTGATAAAAATGGAAAGTAACAATCATAGAAAGAAAGGAGAATCTTGGCTAAGATATATTGTTAGAATAGCAGATAAGAAAGAAGA
>CAYIHC010000068.1:0-5987 GCA_964363105.1 Candidatus Woesearchaeota archaeon
GGATGTCAATAGTTTACTTATCGAAATAATATGCTACTATACAATAATTCATTAAAAGTGTATAATACACTATACCTACAGAAACCAGATTATCATTAGCTAATCCTACTACAGTATACAATTATGATTACACATATTCCTTCAAGCTAAGTTTTGCAAAGTTTTATCTTAAATGGGTAAGATAATGTAAAACCTTCATTAATCCTATCTTAAGATTTAAATAAAATGGAAGTTTATCATTGTTTATAGGATGGATGCTCACTTCCTCTTGCAATTCATCATTAAGCTCAGCTATATCAAAAGTGCTAGATCTCATAAAGAACTTTGCTTGTTCAATAAATTTGCGTAGACCTTGACTTACATCTATATATTCTATTATTCTTCTTAGTTGACGTTCTATACACCCATAAAGACCATCTGGTAAGGTATCATTTATAGAGATAGTATAAGGCAAATCAGAGTAATACTTAGCTCGGTTTACCGTCATTTCTATAAAATTATCCTCTAAAAAAGTTACCCTCAATTTCCGTAAAGCAGGATTCGTTGGTTCCATCTGCGAGTTAGAGATCTCATTATTACTGATTAATTCTTCCAGTCTACCAATAAGCTCACAACCCTTTATTGGTTCCTTAAATCTGTAAGTTCCGGTTTTCATACAATTAACTACTATTGAATAGTATATAAATCTTTTGGTTTATAGTATTAAAATAAGGAAACAAAATTGTTTCCTACTCCTTTATATAAACATGTCTCACTTTACCTAAAATGCAAACCGAAAAATATGGGGACAATTTCAACCAGATAAAAAGAAACGAGATTATAAACCTTCTAAGTAAAAGAATTGGTCCTATCAAGGCGCTAGAAATATACCCTACCCAAAAGAATGTAAACGGAATAGTAAGCACCAAACAAAAGAAATTATTTTTTAAAATAAGAAAACTCAATGAGAGTAAAGAAGAAGTAAGGAATTACTACAATATCAATTCAATATACCCGGTGCCATTGTTAAGAGATAATATAAAATTCGGTGGTAGGGGAATAAATATATATTCCTATGAAAAAAGCATCGAAAACAAGGGTGGTCTTTTTTTAGATTATCTAAATAAACCAACTTTAAATAAAAAAAGGCTCAAAAATCTGATTAAACTATATAGGTATGCTTTTAAAATTTCAAATAAATATTGCAGTAAATACCCATCTGAAAAATATTTTGGTCAAAGAGTCAAACCTCGTATAATCGATGGTTTATTTAAAGATCGAAGATTAGCTAAGATTCTAGATTATAATGTAATAATCAACAGGAAAAGATACGTTAACACTACAAGGGAGATCATTGAAAAAACAGTAAAATACTTTAAAAAAAATCATAAAGAACTATGTTTTATGTCGCAAGGCGATCCAATAACAATGAATCTTGGCACAAAACCTGTTTTATTTGATTTTGAAACATCTGGCCTTAACCCATTAATAGCTGAATTTTCAATATTCTTCTGGGCAGTATTTATTGCGGAAAGCTATTACTACCCCAAATACAACAAAAAGAGTTATGTAAACAGACCTTGGTTTTTTGAAAATTGCCACAATAAGCCAAATGTAAGGTTTAAAGTTAATAATCAAAATAAAACATTAGATATCACTCTAAAATATAATCTGTCCAAAACAAAAAGAAATATAATTGAGTATTATCTCCATAATTTTATCGAAAGAGTTGCAAATGGAAAATCAAATAAATTATTAGATAAAATGAGGCATTTTCTTCCAATGAGAATTCTTGCGACATTTGAAATGGATAGGTATTCATTAGAAGATGCTGTCAGTTCAATAGGTTTTCTGAATGTATTATGCAATCAAAAAGTATCAGGAAGGTCAAACATGAAAGAAAATATAATGTCGGCTTTAAAGGGGAACTTAACATGAAAAAAACAAGAGTAAGGGGTGTAATCTTAGAAGATAATCATATAATCCTTATTCATAGAGACAGGGATGGAAAAGAGTATTATGTTTTTCCAGGCGGTGGAATTGAAGAAGGTGAAGATCTTGAAATGACGCTTAAAAGAGAATGTTTAGAGGAATTAGGAATAAATATAACCCCTATGAACAAATTATATACTTTAATTGAAAAAGACGGTTCATCGCAAATATTTTACAATTGCTGTAAAGTATCGGGAGTTCTAGGAACAGGACAAGGACCAGAATTTTCACAGAAACTTAAATCCAGAGGAACATACATTGTTAAAAAAATAAAAATAGATTCTATGAGCAACCTTCCAGTTCTTCCCGAGAAGATAAAAGATAACATATGCAGAGATCTGTTAACCTACAAAGATATAAATGAAATTCCTCACAGGGTGATTTACGATTCATGAAAAAGATAATTTCTTTAAATGGACAGGATAAAAGTGGAAAAACAACACAGTTACAACTAATTTATCAATGTAATAAGCTGGTCCATATTGGAAGAAGAATAACCACATTTGAACCATGGCCTAAACTAAACGGATTGGATTTATTTAATTGGTGGTTCAGGGATGGTAAAACCGAAGATGTGATAAGCACTATTTACAGCGCTCTGTCTTTAAGAAATCAGGAATTATATACAGCAGATTGTCCTATTGTTATAGTAAACCGTGGAGATATCATGTTTGATGCAGTATGTGCCGCTACTACAACAGTAAGAGAGCAGTGTTCGATAACAGAAGCCGAAGAATTCGTTAAAAAAATAAAAGCGAGATTTAAGTTTAAGGTCAATGCTGACGAAAACATCTTTTACAAAATTGGAGAAGATGTCTCTGAAACAATGGAACATTATAAAAAAAGAAAGGGGTCTTCGGAATTTCCTCAAGATGCAGATGAGTTATATATCCGCTATCAAGCCATTCTAGCCGCAATATTTAAAGAACAACTAAAGAAAAGTGTTTACTCCAGAGTTATAGACGCAAAAGAACCAGTAAACAAGGTTTTTGACGAAACACAAAAAACAATAATAGGCGCATTAAAAAAAGAATTGGATTTAACAAATATCGAAATTGTAATTGGTTTAGGTGGTTTGAGCGAGAGCGGAAAAAGTAGAATTGGCAACTATCTCAAAGACAGATGGAATTTTAACAGAATAAAAATTAAAGAACTAATATCTGAGATTGATAACCGTTACAATAGATATGTATTAAACTTGCCAGAAGGAATATACAGCATAGGTGATGAACTATCAACGATTTTATTCGCAGAAAGTCTAAGTAAAAGAACGGAAATAACCTGGCAAAGAAGAATTATTATTGAAAGTTTACATAATTATAGTTTCACTAATCAACTTAAAAGATTAATGGGCAACAAATTTATGATAATCTATGTAGATACACCGTTAGAGATAAGAATCCAAAGAAACGCAGAAGCTTTAGGTAGCACAGAAACCTCAGAAAAAGAGATTGCTAGAAAAGATTTTAAAAAATTAAATCGGGGGGCATACAAGGTAAAAGATATTGCAGATAAAATTCTTGACAATTCAGGAAAATTTGAAGAAACTTGTAGCACAATAGATTCATATTTAAAAGATGATGAAAACCTTTAAATTAAACAGAATAATTAGCATAGAACAGTTAAATTTACCTTATCAGTATAAGCTAGTTTTATCAGATTTTATTCATAAAATAAGAAAGTATTTTTGTGATAAACTACTCTTATTAGTTGTTACAGGTAGTGGGGGGAAATCAAAGATTATAGAAGGGTGGAGCGATCTTGATTTCTTAATAGTATTAAAATATTTCTCATTAAAAGACAATTCGGAGATAGCCCGGTTAGTAAATATTTCACCAATAAAAATCGGGACTACCATTTATTCAAAGCAAGAATTTGAGTCGGGTTTAGTTGACTCAAAAACCGTCTTCAACCTTGAACTGATTAGGAAGAAGATAATCATACCCATAATTCTACAGAATAATCTTGAGTTTCCTTATTTCACCAATACTGACAGGAAAAAACTTCATATCATATTACTTCCGAATATAATACATGAACTAAAAAGAAAACTAGATTATAAAAATGAACATAATTTACGTCCAATAGCAAAAAGTATAGATACGATTATGAAGTTTATAATAAGCATTAGTTCTAAAAAACTAATCTCAGGTTATAAGGAAGTTCAAGATGAGTTTTATAAACTGTTTCCATCTTGCCCAAAAGTTTATAATGTATTTGAATTACTAGAAAAAAATGATATTGAAACCTATTGTTCACAATGTTGGAATTTTTTGAGTTTTATTACTACAAAAGATATTTTTAATAAACACCAAATATCCATATCAGTAAACACATCTAACAATCCTATCCCTTATCAAAAATAATAGATACTAAGAGGTATAACTATAAACCTCTGAAAGCAAACTCATTTTCAAATTTAATTTATTTATATCCCCTTCCTTTAAGTAATCTTTATACCCACCGATTACTCCTTTTCTAACCTTAAAAGATTCAGGATCAGACAAATCAGTAGCTCTTAATCTTTTCACATCAAATTTTCCTTCTATCTCCATTTCCCTCATATTTTTGAAAGAAGCAAATTCTATCGCTTCACTAATTTCTTCATCTGAAATACCTTTAACCCCCATAAGATTAAGTATCCCACTTGTTTCTTTTTTAGTATTTTTCATAAAATCCTCATACCTCACAATCATAAATCTAGCAGGGATATGTCTGTTTCTAGCCCAAATATTATAGTATTCAAGTATAACATCAAAACCGCCAACTTTCTCGAATAAAAAATCAGATATGGTCTTTTTATAATTATTTTCACCTTTTCTTCTGCTTTGATGAAAATAAAACGATACAATTATATCTCTAGGATCTCGAACTATTAAAATAACGTTCTTATTACAATACTCCCGTTTATTTTTTGAAAGAGATGATACCTCTTTCTTATGGGGTTCATCTTCATGAATTATGGTAATATTTGGCAAATCTTTAATATCTCTTGATATTTTTTCTAAGTCAACTACATCTGATTCTGGAAAACCATATTTTCTTTGTAAAATCCTAGCTATAAGAAAAGTAATCCAAGTTCTGCCTGCCTTAGGATAAGAAATAAAGAATACTTCTTTGTGACTATTGTCTTTTCCCACATATCTTGAGGGGATATAATCTGCTTCAAGACAGTTATTTACCGACCTTATTCTATCTTCTAGTAATTCTTTAGCCATATTAACATCAAACCATAATCAGATATCATTTATTAAACTAATAGGGAACATTATTGTTTCATGAAAACATTATCGAATCATAGGATATTCTAATATCAATTTGATTTAGAAAGTCTTAAAAATATATACTCCAGCATATATTTCTATGGAAACAGAAATTACAAGAAGAGAGCTTTTATTTGGAAAAGCCCCTAAATTAGGACTAAGATTACTACTATTGCCCCCAGCTTTATCAGGTTTGGCTAGCTTGGTTTTTGCAGATGAAGATTATTTAGCTAAATTACCAGATTTAAATGGAAGAAAAGTAACAGAAGGATTAATACAAGAAATGCTGAATGTTGGATCTGTTAAAGGAATTTTGGAGAAGTATGGAAATAGAGACAATATTTTTTATGTAAAATTTCAACCAGATGGAAGGGATAATTTGGATGAATTAGTAAGAAAAGATCCTGAAAAATGGGATGGAAGTTATGTATTAGTTGATGGTAATACTTCTGATGTAATTAATCCTTTGGTTCACAGTGCTGTAGTAGTGTTTTTGTCCTATAGAAAAAAGGGAACAAAATTTGTATTTTATGATCTTCTCAACGATATTGATGCAGATAGAAATACAAGCAATAAAAATGAGCCTAGAAAATTCGCTATTTCAAAATCACATTTTTTAGTTAGAGCTTTTCCTAACTATTTCAAACCAAATTCCTCTGAACGTCTAAGCAGTCCAATAAAGTTAGTTTATTCAAAAAATGGAAAACTTTTGGATGGTGGGGATGGTTATAATGTTCCAGAGAGTGCTGTTAA
>CAYIHC010000069.1:0-5948 GCA_964363105.1 Candidatus Woesearchaeota archaeon
GATATGGACTCAGATGAAATAATAGAGCTTGTCACAAAAATCACAGATACAAAGGGCGCATCAGGGATAGTAAAAACAAGATATCACCAGGGACCATCAACAACTCATGTTCATCCTTTTATAACAAGAAGAGTTGTATCGGAGACAGATGGCAAAGATATGATCCTAATAGAAGGTGTTGATGAAAAGATGAATCCAATATATGAAGTTATGACTGGTAACGATATTTTAGATTCAGTAATTAAGCAGATTATGCAAGAGGGTGTATTAAAAGGTGAACGCTGGGATTCAAATACTCTAAAAAAGACTGTTGATATGTTAAAAGAAGCAGGACAAAAACAATTAAGTTTAGATCTAAAAGTTATAGAATTAAGTTTGCTTAACAATGATCCTACTTATTATATCCAAGAGAGAAAAGCAAATATAAGAGACATGCTAAAGGCAGGATTGCAAGAAAATAGGCAACTTGAATTAATACATGTTCTTGAAAGAGATGGATTTGATGTTCCGAAATATGATACTGAAACTGGAAGAGTGTTGAGCAGAAAAGATAGGCTTGAAGCATTCTCAAGTGAGACTTCTGGTGTAGGTTATAAAGTTAGTCTGGATGAGATCAAAGAAAATATATTACTTAGAAAATTACAGATGGAGAGGATATTAAAAGGATTACAAGAGGGAAAAGATGAACAAGCTGTATTTTCAAAAATAATAAACCCTAGTCTATCTTATGTATCTGACCAAGATTTAATTACTCTATTAAGAGCTGATTGGACTGAGCTACCCAATGGACGTAAAATGAAATCAACAAACCCAACATATTTTGGCGGAGACTCAATCGCTTTTCAGGTTGATAATGATCCATATATCCATATTTATGAAAAAAGAGGTAGTGAATATATAGAAACGCAACGCATTTCTGTAAAAAGCATAGAGGAATTTGCTAAAAAAAAGAATGGATTAAAAGATTCGAGTGGAAATCCAGTCATAGACTATCTTGCCCAAACAGAATCTTCTCCAATTTCTAAACAGTTAAAATCCGAAGTAGGCGGAATAACTTTTGAACAAACACAAAAAACAACAAAGCAAATCCAAACAGCAAAAGTAAGTCTTGAAACAGTTATAACAAATGTTCAAGGGAAAAATCCAAACACTGGTGAAACAAGCATAAGTAAACTATATTCAGGTTTAACACGAAATAATGCGAAGGACATATTCCAAACATCATTAGAGTCAAAATTTGGAGAAGGTGTAATGGGTAGCAAAGCAATTGTTTATCAGGATTACCAAGGTAACTATCAGGTCGCATTTCTGACTGAAGCGACAAATACACATCATAGACAAGCAGCAGCTACAATTGCAAAACTTATAGACTCACCAAACAGCGACCCTTCGATGCTGGAAAGAAAGGTTAATGCTTTATATGATGGCAATTCAGATGAAGCAAAAGATCTGTTGACAAAGGTTACAGGATTTGAATTTCAATATGACAAAAAAACAGGCAAGATTATTGGTATTCAGCAAGATTCATGGCTAACAAAAGAACAAATAAGGAAAAAAAGATTTGTAGACAAAAAGATTGAAGATGATATGGTAACAGAACTTTTGTCCAAAATAGATCCGTCTATTATGGATGCTAAAATATTGGAAGGTGAAAACTTTAAAAGATTATTCATAAAAAGAGAATAGGTTAAGCCATTGTTTCAAAGACTCTTAAAAATTCATCCCTAGATTCAAGCGGCGATTTAGTAATAAAAAAAGACGCTACTTTCTGATTTAACTTTTCAACTGCATTAGCTATATCTAAACTGTAGCGATTAATATAACCTTTATCATCGCCAGATTTTGGGTCAAATTTTTCAAGAATATCTGCGAGATCAGAAAATTTAGAATTGCGTCCCCTTAATTTAGATGCATCATTCTTTGCATAGACACTAAACCATTGATTATAACCCGTGTTTAATGATGGCATAAGATGATTATCAAAACCATTAACAACTTCAGCTATACATGACATTTCCTCTGCCTCTTCTAAACTAAAAAAATAAACACAACGATTACCAAAATCAACAACTGCAAAACCATTTTCCAAACAGTATCTCAAACCAATACCCCCGGGATTAATCAAAATTAATTTATCATCATCTAATCTTGTAGATTTATCAGTAAAACTAAGCCTGCCATTTTTAATTGAATAAACGCCTTTTTTATGAGTATGTCCGTATAAAGCAAATCTTACTAATGGAAAATTTTCTGTTATGTAGGAAAATTCGCTGCATATATCCGTTTCATCTCTTAACCTTAATCCTAGTTGTCTTAAACTTGAATGGAATAACAAAACATTAGGAAACTCTATAGAAGCCGGTAAACTATCTAAAAACTCAAGATCAGGTTGCGATACTTTTCCCATGGAGGGGCTTTCTACTTTAACATCTTCATGATTGCCTGCAACACAATATTGAGCAATATCTTTAACTGCCCGGACACACCTACTGTCTGAATAGCTTCTATTTTTATGGACTATATCTCCCAAGCAGATATAACCTTCTTTTTTCATATCCTTTGTTGCCTCAAGAAAACGATTTAAATTATCAATATGCCCCTGAATATCTGAGAAAACAATATATCTTCCATTTAAAGGATTTAGATAAGAAATATTATCTCTTCCTAATCCATGTTCATCTTCAGTTAAATCTGCCATTGAAGTCATTTTAAATCATTAAACTTCTTAAACCTTCCTTTTTAAACCTTGCTATTTTAACCACTAAAAAGTAATACTTATAATAAAACAACAAAAAACTTAAAATCAAAAGTTCTTTAGATATCCATTATGAAGAATTATTTAACAAAATAAAGCGTAACAAACAACAAAACCATTATAATTGTAGCTATTCGAAAGTCTTTTTTTAAAGCTGTAATTAATAAACTAATACTTAATATCAACTGTGAAATTTGAGGTATATCTATCATTTATTCCTCTTTAATATTTCTTTACTATATTCTGAGATCTCTTCCCGCCACCTCTTTTATAGGGGCTTGATTTACCGCCACCAGTTCTCTTTTCAGTATCAACAACATCATAAACATCGCTATTATCATATCCACAATTAAAACACCTTATACAAGTAGCTCCCAAAATATCAAACATTTCAGCATCTTTCCCGCATTTTGGACATTTAATTTTTCTTGTTGTCATTTTTAATCATAAACCTTCTTCCTGTGATCTATCTTAGCAATTATAATTTTATTTTCTTTATAATTAATTCTATACAGCGCCCTATAGTCTCCAATCCTAATTCTAAAAGTTGGTTCCTCATAATCCACTACTCTTTTTGCACCATGTGGAACAGCTGTTCCAATCAATAATTCATCTATTTTATCCATAATCCTTTTCGCAATATGCTTGTCCATCTTCCTGAGAAAATCTTGCGGCTGCTTATCATATTCAATTAAGAAGCTCATATCTCTAATTGTTTCCTTAATTCCTTGCTGGAAACTAATTTCCCCTCTTTTTCGTTTTTAATACTCTGATCAAGTAAAATTCTTTCATCAGAAGTCAAAATAGTATCTACATCCACCATGTGTTCCTTTATATCTTCAACATTTTTTTCAATCTTTTCAAGTTTTTCAAGAATTAATTGTTCAGTTTTCATAGCTCTAAGGTTACAAAAGATACTTATAAAACTATCGTCAAAGCTCTCTTAAAGCATTTTCAATCTCTTCTTGATCAAACCCGATTATAACTACATCTCCAATTTCAATAACAGGAACGCCAGATTGTCCGGATAATTCAACCATTTCTTTTGCAGCTTTACTGTCTGTTTCAACATTTATTTCTTTAAATTTAATGTTTTTACTCTTAAGAAATTCTTTAGCCTTAACGCAATAAGGGCACCGGGTAGTTGTATAAACTTTAATTTCTGTCATAAATCTTTAAATTTTTGTTTATTTAAAAAGTTTGTGTTTAACGCTTCAACAAATTTTTTACAAAACATACCTTTAAATACAGTAAGAAAACCTCTATATTAGAGAATATAAGGCTTATAAAGCTAGAATTTATTCTTTTTACAGTATGGAAGCATTCAAAAAATTAAAGTTAAGTCAAAGTCTTTTAAAGGCTATTGAAAGAGTAGGTTTCACAGAACCAAGTGAAATACAGGATAAAACTATCCCTTTAACATTAGAAGGAAAAGATATTTTAGGTAGTTCTGCAACAGGTTCAGGTAAAACATTGGCTTTTGGTGCGTGTATCATAGAAAAAACAAAAAGAGGAGCTGGTATTCAGGCATTAATACTAACTCCAACAAGAGAACTAACACAGCAGGTTTCAAAGAATTTAAAAGAATTTTCAAGTTTTCATAATTTACTTATAAGTGAAATATATGGTGGAGTTTCAATTGGACCGCAGATTCATTCATTAAACCGAGCAGACATTGTTGTGGGCACACCAGGAAGAATCTTGGATCATTTAGAAAGGAGAACACTAAGATTAGATAAAATAAAATTTTTAGTTCTAGATGAAGCAGATAGAATGCTTGACATGGGTTTCATAAGAGACGTTGAAAGAATAATCCATCAATGCCCAAGAGAAAGACAAACACTTCTTTTCTCAGCAACCATATCTCAGGATATTAAAAAATTAGCTTCTAAATATATGAAAAACCCTGTTCACATACAGGTTGAATCTTATGTTGATCCATCAAAACTTCATCAGATATATTACGATGTTCCATCCCACATGAAATTTTCATTATTAGCTAATCTGTTAAAAAAAGAAAGAAAAGGTTTAATTATGGTCTTCTGTAATACTAGAAGAAACACGGATTTCTTGGCTGAGAATCTTAAAAGACATAACATAAACGCCTTAGTAATCCACGGCGGTTTATCTCAATATAAAAGAAACGAAATAATAAAAATATCACACTCAGATAAATCAACAATTTTAGTTGGCACTGATATTGTAGCAAGAGGTATGGACATAAAAGATGTGTCTCATGTATATAATTACGACATGGCAAGAAACAGCACAGAATATATCCACAGGATTGGAAGAACAGCAAGAGCAGGAAAAGAAGGTATAGCTGTTAGTCTTGTTTCCCAGCAGGATCATGATAATTTCAGAAATGTCCGCAGCGATCATTCATTAGATATAACAAAAGAAATTCTACCGCAAATAGAAATTCTTCCGGTAGTTATGCTTCAAAGAAGATCATTTAGATCTAATAATTTTAATAGAGATCATAGCTCTAACAAAAATCGTAAACCCTTTAACAGATTTAATAGAAGATAGTTCCAATCAAGTTTGTTATTGTATAGAAAAACCATGCCTCTTAAAGAGAACATCAATTTTCTGGCTAATTTCTTTATCAAGATCTACTTTACACAAGTTAGCCAATATAATTGCTTCTATAATTACATCAACAATTTCTTCTCGAAGATTATTTTCATCAAATAAATCAGGACGAATTATTTTATTTGAAAGTTGTCTTGCCACTTCGCCTAATTCCTCAGTTAAATGAATGTAAGATAATTCCAGAGTCAAATCAAATTTTTTAGCTGATGCCCTTTTTTTTGCAAATTCTACAATCTGTTTTTCTATTTCCTTAATATCCATCTATTGAAACCCCCTATAGTTAAACTTTAATCTCATCACAGTTCAATATTGCTGTTTCCTTTAATTCACTAAAATCTCCATTAGTATGAAAATCTTCTAACTCAGACCCTTTAACAATCTTAACATCAGGATCTTTTATAACATACCCTTCTTTACTAGGCTGCATAAATATCAATAAAACAATTATAACCCCTATAAATAAGATTAAATTAAAGATTTTGTAATAGTGATGCTTTTCCATAAAATTATATAGTCCAGTATCTATTTAAAGTTATTCTTTTAATCTCACAAAAATAAAATCACCTAAATATTTTTTGATTAATTTACTATTTCTCTT
>CAYIHC010000070.1:0-5940 GCA_964363105.1 Candidatus Woesearchaeota archaeon
AAATCTTTAACAAAACCTATGATAAATTTATCTGGATCTTCATTATGAAAAATTAGCCATAGTAATTCTTCCTGAAATTTCTTGGCTAAAGGTGTCCAATCCCCACGAACGAATTCCAATCCTGTAAACTCTAATTTTTCTTTTCCATCTTTTATGACTAAACCCGCATATCTTTTTTTTGCGCCTGCTTCTGTGTGTCTTAATCGGGGCATGAAAAATTTAATAAATACTTTTTCAAATTCGAATTCTAGATGAGACTCCCTGTTGTATTCTTTTTTAATGTAATCTTTAAAAAAATCATTTACATAATCTTTCAGTTCTTCTCCTTGTTTTTCTGCTTCTTCTAAGGATTTTTTGTTAGAAATGACGTATGCTGAATCTGTGTCTTGATAGATTACCCTCAAGCCTTTTTCTTCTATCTTCTTTGCTGTTAATTGGATAATGAATCTTGCAAAATGTGTAATGGCATTAGCGATTTTTAAATTATAAAAACGACAATTTGGAGAGGCCATAACACCAAAGAAAGAAACTAATAATATTTTCAACGCTTGTTTTGTAAGGTTATCTTTATTTTTAGTGGCTATCTCCCTTTCATTGAAAATTTTTTTTAATATTGTCGGTAATATTCCTTCCTGATTCTTAAAATAAGCATCATTTGGAGATTTAACTAGATTTTTAGTTGTTTCTGGATTTTCAACAAAAGAAGCGGGATCAATATTGAAAGTCATCATTATTGTTGGATAAAGTGATTTAAAGTCTAAGTTAATTATAAATTCATAAATTCCCGGGATTGAGTCCATCACATATCCGCCTTTGATTCTTTCAGTTCTTTCTTCAAATTTAGATGTTGGGCAAACGATACCCTTTTGATTTGCTTCTCTTATGTATAAAGAATCTAACGAGGCTATAGAAGACGAAACTTTGTTTAATTCCATTCCGGTTAATGTTGATCTTTTAATGGTTAAGTCTAAAATTCCTGTTTTTTCTATAATCTGATAAACTAATATCGAATCATTTAAGTTATATTCTGCTAAATTTTCGGGAGATTCTTTAAATAATCTGTCTATCTCTAAACCTTTATTTAATTCCCCTATTAATTTAGATTTTCCTAAAACCTTTGACGCTACTGTTGATAGTTTATAATCCTGCATTTTTATAAATGAAGATTTCAATAAGTCTATAGCGTCTAAAACCTGTCTTCCGACGATATCCACTGTTGAAGCTTTAAAGAAGTTATCTGAAAATTTAAATTTTGGTTTTGATAAATCTTTTGATATTGAAAATTCTATTTTGTGCTTTTTGAATTTTTCACTTAGATATTTAAGATCAAAATTTAAAACGTTCCAACCTGTGATAATATCTGGATCAAAAGTTTTTATTTCATTAACAAAAGCATTTAATAGAGAAGATTCATCTTTGAATGTTAAAATATTTTTTAATTCTTTTTTTGAAACTAATAATACTTTTTGATAATCTTTTGAGTATAAAGCAATAGAGTAAAGCTTTTTTCCATCTGAAGAAGTTTCTATATCCAAAGATATAACTTTTAATTCTGGTTTAAATTCTGTTGGAGTTAATTCAGGTTCTTTGTAAATTCGGTCAACTGTATCTTCAACATCAAAACTACCTTCAATGTTTAATGAGCCTTTAATGTTTTTATCCATTAAGAATCTCATAGGGAATCTTATGTCTGCTTCATAAAATTCAATTCCTACGCTTTTAAATAATTCTCTTAACTCTGGAACTTGTTTTGGAATTTGAAGAATAATTTTAGTAACTTTATTACCTTGGAAATCTTTTAAATTTGTTTTTTCGTAATCAAATTTTTCTAATTTTAAAGCTGTGGGTAGATCTACTTCCTTTATATAGAAATAAGGCTTGTATCCGTTAATTGTTAAAAAGCTTTTTCCATTTTCTAAACGACCATATAAATAGACAAAAGCATGATTATTGATTACTTTGTATGTTTGGTAAATGATAAAGCCTTTCATTTTAAATTTTAATTCGGTAAAACCTCAATGTTTTCTTCTGAATATATAATGATTGTTTTGTTTCTAAAACTTTCTTTTTCTCCAGATTTATTGATTAAGTTTAAAATTGACGTTTTTTGTTTTTCTATGTCGAAGGGATGGATTCTCAAAAGAATGATTCCAAAATGATGAGAAGACCTATAAGGCTGTTTAATAAAATCCATATCATTTGTTATTAATGTTCTTTCTTCTTGTAAGATTATTTTATATAATTCGCCGTTTTTAATTCCTTTTGGACATAAAGTTACATCGTGTTTTAAAACAGTTAAAAAAGATAATAAACCAATGTGCACATTTTCATCTAATAAGAATTTCATCTTTAAATTCTAACTCTGCTTTTTCCAGTGAGTCTTACTGCAAGGTCTAGAGCTGATTTGATATGATTCCTATTAATTGAGGGATATGCTTTTTGTATTTCTCTGATAGAAGCACCTGCCCCCAACATTTCTAAGACTAAATAAACCATAATCCTTGTCCCTTTGAATGTGGGTTTACCATGACAAATCTCAGGATCTGTTACAATATACTTATCCGTTTTTCTTAAGATCATATTCCAGGTTAGGTTATACTTCTATTTAAATTTATCTAAGGGGTTAGTTATGTGTATTGGTTAAATAATCTTATAAATACCTCTGTTATTTGTTTTTTATGGAAAACTTGAAAGATTATGAAAAGGCTGGAAAGATAGCTGCTGAATGCCTGGAATTTGGTAGAAAACTGATTAAAGTTAATGGTTCATTATTTGAATTAGCTGAGAAGGTAGAGAAAAAGATTTATGATTTAGATGGAAAACCTGCGTTTCCAATTAATATTTCAATTAATGAGATAGCTGCTCATTTTACGCCTGAGATTAATGGTAAAACTATTTTTAAAGAAGGCGATTTGGTTAAGTTAGATGTAGGTGTTCATGTTAATGGATGTATAGGTGATAATGCCTGCACTATAGATTTGGGAGATAACAAAGAATTAGTAAAAGCGAGTGAGAAGGCTTTGGATAATGCAATTAAGATAATTAAACCCGGTGTGAAATTAAGGGATATTGGAAAAGAAATTCAAAATGTTATTGAAGGTTTTGGGTTTAGTCCTATTCGTAATTTATGCGGACACCAAGTTGATCAATATGTGCAACATGCTGGACTAACAATTCCTAATTATGACAACGGAAGCGAATTAGAATTAGAAGAAGGAATGATAATTGCAATAGAACCTTTTGCAACCACAGGGGAAGGGGTAGTTGTTGATGGAAAACCTTCTGGTATTTTTAGATTAGTTCAAGAGAAGAATACAAGAAATATGGAAGCAAGAAAAATAATTAAATTTGTTGGTGAGAATTTCAAGACATTACCTTTTGCTAAGAGATGGTTAAAACAATTTAGTAATTTAAATTTTAATTTGCAAACATTAGAAAGAGAAGATATAATTGAAGAGTATAAAATGCTGGTTGAAAGAAGTAAGGGTTTAGTAAGCCAATGTGAGAAGACTGTTTTAGTTAAGGATAAAGTTAAGATTTTGACTAAGGTTGATTAAAGTAATTTAAAACCTTCTTTTGGAATTTTTTAGGATAAACCTTTAGATAGGAATTTAATTTTTTATAGTCGATTCTTTTAAGCATTTCTTTAATAACTTCTTTACTTAAATCTTCTTGAAAATAGATTAGATCGATAAATGTTTTTTCTATGTCTGAATAAGGCAAATAAAAATCACCTTGTCTTAAATATTCAAAACCAAAGAAATATTTTTTATCTATCCTTCTTATTAAGACATTAGAATTAAAAACATTTCTTATGCCTGTTCTTACCTTTTTTGATGTTATAACCACTGGAATAGTTTCTTGTTCCCAAAGATTATGGAAACTTAAAGCATTTTGGAGACCTAAATAAGATGGTTTCAAACAAAATACAATTAAAATTGGGTCTTCTGTTAAAGTGTAATAACCTTTTGTTAATTGTTTTATTTTGCCTTTTAAAATAAGATTCCTTACTAACTGCTTTGAGTATTGCTTCTTTTTAATGATTCTTTCTATTGAAGCAAAATTTAGAACTGGGCTTTTTTTAAATAAACCCATAATAATATTTTGGTATTTTTGTTTTCCCATTACAACCACCTTTTAATATAGGTTAACATCCCATCGACGGTAGGACATAGACCTTCTATGATAATAACTTTCAAATTTTTTTCGTCTAAAGGCAGTTTAAATTCCTTTATTAGTTTATTTAGTTGGTCTTTAACCGATTCCTTTTGTTTTACGTGCCTTAATAAAAAGAAAATATCATAAAGATCCCTTACTTTTAATCTGTTCAAGTATGTATTAACTTTCCCATTTACGAAATCTTCGGCTGTAAAAGAGTAAACTGTAAGAATATTTGAGTCTACTGTTTGATATTCACTTAGAACTCCTTTGGTGGTTTTGAATAAGGCTTCGAATTTGACTATAGTTGAGTTTTGTTTTAATTTTGAAAATATGCTGTTTTCACTTACTTTCTTTTTTACTATTTCAAAGCCCTTTTGCTTTAATTTTTCGAAAAAAAGATCTAACTTTTGTTCGTCTTTAGGTATAAAAACGTCTACATCCTCTGAGAATCTGTTACCGCCAAAGCACCTCCAAATAGCTGTTCCGCCACGCAGAATAGCCTTATCAAATACATTGAATAGTTCTTCAACTATTATATCCTGAGCTCTTGCGATTTCTTTGTGCTCTTTTCTCTTCAATCTCAATATTAAAGGTATCATTTTAATGGATTAACCAAAGTTATATATATACGTAACTTTCGTTGATTTATAAATATTTCTATTTTAGTGGTATGTTGTAGCGTCCGGAAGTTATTTTGCACATATACTCAAAAGCAATAGTTGATATATATATTAGAGTAGTTAAATATTTAAAAACTGTAAATCTGTTGAGTTTAGAACAATTTGGAGGTTATAAAATGGAAAACAAATTAATTTTAATTTTGGCTATTTTTAGTTTAATAATTTTAATTGGGTGTGGAAATAAAGAAAATATTAAGATTGGATTTATAGGTCCTTTGACGGGCGAGGTTGCTTCTATAGGGCAAAGTGTTAGAGCTGCTGTAGAGATTGCTGTTGAGGAAACAAATAATGATGGTGGAATTAATGGAAGGATGTTAGAGGTGATTTATGAGGATGGAGCTTGTGGACCTAAAGAGTCTACTAATGCAGCAAACAAATTAGTTAACCTTGATAAAGTGCCTGTTATTATTGGTGGGGGCTGTTCAAGTGAGACAATAGCTGCTGCACCAATTGCAGAATCTGGAAAAACGGTTTTATTATCTTACTGCTCTTCAAATCCAAAGATTACTGAAGCTGGGGATTATATCTTTAGAAGTTACCCTTCCGATGCTTTTCAAGGCAAAGTTGCTGCTGAAAAAATATTTGGTGAATTAAATGCAAAAAAGGTAGGCATCTTATACTGTTTAAGTGATTGGTGTGTTGGCATTAAAGATGTATTCAAGAAAAGATTTGGTGAATTGGGTGGATCAATAACTACGGAAGAGGGTTATGAACAAAATTCAAGAGATTTGAAAACACAGATTACCAAAATTAAAGATTCTAATCCAGAGCTTATTTATTTCTTGGGCTATACTGAATCCTCATTAGTGGGATTAAAGCAATTAAAAGAAATGGGTGTAGAACTACCTAAATTTGGCGGTGATGCTTGGGATGATCCAAAACTTTGGGATGAAGCTAAAGAATCTGGGGAAGGTGCAATGTATTTAGTGCCTAATTCTCCAGGGACTAATGAGTTTAAAGCAAAGATGGAAGCTAAAACCGGATCTAAAGAGGTATCAGTATGCACACCTCAGGGCTACGATAATGTTCATATTATCTCGGAGATTATGAAGCGAGTTGGAACTGACAGCGAAAAGATAAAAAACGAATTGTATAAGGT
>CAYIHC010000071.1:0-5866 GCA_964363105.1 Candidatus Woesearchaeota archaeon
ATCAATATCAGCAACGAAGAAATCTTCTATTTTAACGGAAGATATTTTTTTTAATGGTTCTAAATCCCACCAACTCCCCAATAATTTTGTGTCTTCATTGGAAAATAAATCTAAGAAGATGTAAATCAAATCATACAATTGCTTTCTTTTGGCTTGTTCTGGCGGAACAAATGTTTTACTTTCGCGGTCATAGATTTTCTCATATCTGAAATGAAAACCATTTTTTGCAAATCCTCTCTTATTAATGACTATATTAAAGAATTCTTTTTCTTTTTTTGGATCAAAGAAAATATCAATGTCTCTAGAACCCATATATTCTTTACCGAATGCCCTTTTATATTTTTCATTGACATAGAAGTATGAAGCCCATCCGCCAATTAGGCAGATAGGTATCCCAATCGATTCTTTGAATATAGCCGTCAGCTCTCTTCGTGAAATGTCGGTTTCTATTGGATCATACATTTTCCAACCTCTTATTAATTATTTCTAAAAGCTCGTGAGCAGCTTCCTCACCACGGCCACCAAAAGACATTAGGTCCGCATAAAGCTGGGCAGTCGAAACTATATTTACCCCTCTAATCTCTTCTATATTCTTAAAATAATCATCATTAACTAACAAACATACAACATTTCCCTCTTTCTCAGCAGGCAAGATTTTTTCAGTTCTGAAGAATTTTTGCCATGTTTGTAAGTCTGACTTTAAGATATAAACATGAGTAGTTGAAGGTGCAACATATGGGCTGATATGTTCGGTAGCAGAAAATAAAGTAAATGCATAGGGTATTTTTTCTTTTCTTGCCCAATTAGCAATTTTTAAAGCAATAAACTGCGGTCTTTCAGCAGAAATAAACTCTAAGTATTCTATCTCTCTAAAAGAATAGGTATATCCCCATGCTTTCATCAACCTAACAGGGTCTATTAGCTTAATGCCTCTTTTGATCATAAGATACCCACTCTTTTCTAAACGAACTAAAAGGCGTTTAGCCATTCCTGATGTTAATTTTGCCATTCTAGCAAGTTCAATTACTGTAAGGTCCGACTTATTGCTGAATTTATTAGCCAAAAGAACCCGTATAATTGTATTTAACTTTTCAGAGATTAACATTTTGCCTCATAATTGATGTTATTTCCTAGTTTATAAATATTACTCTTATTTAAATAGCTATATATTAGTTTATATACTAAGACCTTAATTTATAAATAAACCATAGAAAGAGTTAACAGCCCTATATCCACTTAATCCCCGCAGTATTATTACTTAATTTTATGCCAAAGCTGCGTAAACACCATCTGAAATAACGGACAACAACAAAGTTAATTGAAGATTATAAAGTGTATAATATACTACCCATACTCTATTTCTTAATATGAAACAAAATAAAAGCCTCAATCAAAAATACTACTCCTAAAACAAGAGATATCCCCAGATTGCCACTTACAACACCAATTACTGCACCAGTATGGGAAGCTGAAAATGTAAACAAAATAATAGAAGCAAACAATAACACCATCGGATTTACATTTTTAATAAAATTAGATCTCTTTACATGTTCTATAGAGTAAGGTTTTCTAATCGCAAACAATCCAACTAGAATAACAAGACTTAAAACTAATAAAATCCCAATACCATAATCAAGTTTATAACTATTTTTAACACCTTCTTTTTCCTTCTCATCTATTTTAACTTCTTCCACACCCCCAATTAAGGTTTCAGGATTAACAGGTAATTTAGCATCTTCACTCTTCCCTTCAGATTTATCTTCTATCTTAGATTCCTTGCTTGAATAAGGATTCATAGCTGATCCGCTTCCACCGGAAACGCTTCCGCTTCCGGAACTAGAGACAGCACCGCCAATTAAAAACTTACTAAAGTGTGTGGTAACAGCAGAAAATTGCCTTGGGTCTGTTGTTCCATCAACCACAGTCGTAGTTAAAGTCTTCCATGTATCATTAAATACAAATAATCTTACACTTGAAGCAGCAATGTTCCCCATCTCAGCAGAGGTTAAATTAAAAAATATTGTGTAACTTCCTAAAGACTGGTTAGAAACATTTAATTCTATATATCTTATTGAGCTGCTTACAACTGTTGAAGCAGGAGATGGCTCATCCCAACTAATAGGTAAAGTAGAAGAATAAATATTAATAATCACCTCTAATCCCTCACTCAAGCCAGTAATCTTCGTAATATTGTTGCTGACAGTTAAATTGGAAAATGTCACATTTCCTGATGCAGGAACTCCTGTGCTTGCGTGTGCATCATTTGAAGCAGCTATAGTTATAGACAAGCTTAAACTAAGAGATGTAACCCACCCATCAAACAAAGACCTTCCTGTCATTGCAGTTAAATCATAATTAAAAGCAAAAAAAGACCAACCTACCAAAAGAGTTACAATTGTAAAAAATATAATATCCTTTTTCATCTATCTAGTCTTTCTTTTTTTCTTTTTATTTTTTAAGTGCCATTCTTCCAGTAAGATAACTACTACAATTACAATTATTAACACAACCCATACCAAATCCCACTGTCTATTGCTTAAACTACTCTCTTTAACAATTTTCGGCACTTCACTCTCAGTTCTTATTGAAATAGGTATAGTTTCTTTTATCCCTGCTGCGGTTTGTATCATATCTTTATTTTCAATAGGTATTTCTCTTATCATAACCCCAACGTTTAAATTCTCACCTAATCTTGTATTTTCAGGTATAGTTATTCTAATATTTATAGGAACATCTTTTACACCAAAAGGAATATTATAAGTATCACTTTTATCTAATAAGTTAGCTATTTCCTTTCCCTCTGCTAAGCTTACCTTTACAGTCATATCTTTCTCTCCAACCATATTTTGTAATAATAATTTTACATCTTCTGTCTGTCCAGCATGCATAATTAATGGATTATCCTTCCAGTAAGAAGAGCTGACTCCAAATGCATTAACAAATAAGCTGAATACTACTATTATCAGAGTTACAATTCCAATCTTTAATGTTGTTTTCATCTTTCACCTTTTTTATTTTAGTTTTTCCCGAGGGCTCTTTTCTTTTTACGAGGTTTTTCTTTCTTAAAGAAAAAACTCTAGGCAGCTATCGTAATTGTCCAAGCTCCTAATGCACTAGATGAATACGATTGTGAGCTTATTGTTGGGGGAACTTCTAATAAGCAGAAGAATAATTCCTCCTGCCCTACCTGCCCTAAGCTGTTTCCTGAATTTTGGGTATTATTTCCAACAGGCAATAAAGTATTATTTACATCTATTGCAGTATTGTTTCTCATCTTTGATGCATTTCCAGCGCCACCAGCTATGTTACATTCCTGCGAGCTTCCAGTAGCATTACTTGCTGAAAAGTTTTCTGCAAATATGTATTGTGTTCTCGTCGTCTCACCCTGCAAATCAATTGCAGTTACAGTTACATTTGTAATATTTACATTCCCAGTATTATTTAGGTAAATCGGATCATTATTTGATGTAGTATTCTTAGCTGTTACAGATATTGAAGCCCATGTTAATGCTGTAGGCGCCATCTGTAAAGCTGTTAATGTATTTACATTAAAAGTTGCTCCCTGTCCACCTGCTGAGGAATTTTCAGCCCTTCCATTACTGTTGTCTATGATACTTACATTAATGCTCCAGCTTCCCGATGGATCAAAGAACCATAAGTCTACTTCACAAGAATAATTTGCACTTACTGCATTTATGTCAGCAACTAACCCGCAGGTAGTTACTGCTGATGTATTTGTTCTTATATAAGTGGTAGTTTGTTGTGTAAAGTTAACAACAATATTAGGTGAAGCATCATTTAAATTATCTACCCCATCTACATCATGAGCTACAAAGTAAAATACTACTGTTATGTTTGATTTTTCTATTAAAGTTACAGCAGATACATTGCTTACATTCCCTATTATAGGGGCTGTATTTCCTACAGTTAAATTTAGAGTTGTAGTTTGAGTAGTTGCCCATCCAGTTATTGTATCAAAAAAATCAAAAATCCCTGCAAATACAATAGAACTATTAACCAATAACAAAACAACAATAACCACTAAACCAAAAGCTCTTTTTTTCACCATACTATAAACATTATAAGAAAGCGTTTATAAACATTTCTATGGTAAATATGGTAAATTAGAAATATTCTAATCCCTATCAAAAAAATATTTAAAATATAAAAATAAATCTCTTATAAAATCAAAAAAACCATTTTCTTTCTGTATAGATACTTTGTTATCATAGCCGCCATCACCTTCAATTACAATAGGGATATTTTGGACTATACTCCCGGTTAAAACTAACGGTTGTTCAGAAACCTCAGGTAAGGTTAATATCATAACCCCAACGTTTAAATTCTCACCTAATCTTGTATTTTCAGGTATAGTTATTCTAATATTTATAGGAACATCTTTTACACCAAAAGGAATATTATAAGTATCACTTTTATCTAATAAGTTAGCTATTTCCTTTCCCTCTGCTAAGCTTACCTTTACAGTCATATCTTTCTCTCCAACCATATTTTGTAATAATAATTTTACATCTTCTGTCTGTCCAGCATGCATAATTAATGGATTATCCTTCCAGTAAGAAGAGCTGACTCCAAATGCATTAACAAATAAGCTGAATACTACTATTATCAGAGTTACAATTCCAATCTTTAATGTTGTTTTCATCTTTCACCTTTTTTATTTTAGTTTTTCCCGAGGGCTCTTTTCTTTTTACGAGGTTTTTCTTTCTTAAAGAAAAAACTCTAGGCAGCTATCGTAATTGTCCAAGCTCCTAATGCACTAGATGAATACGATTGTGAGCTTATTGTTGGGGGAACTTCTAATAAGCAGAAGAATAATTCCTCCTGCCCTACCTGCCCTAAGCTGTTTCCTGAATTTTGGGTATTATTTCCAACAGGCAATAAAGTATTATTTACATCTATTGCAGTATTGTTTCTCATCTTTGATGCATTTCCAGCGCCACCAGCTATGTTACATTCCTGCGAGCTTCCAGTAGCATTACTTGCTGAAAAGTTTTCTGCAAATATGTATTGTGTTCTCGTCGTCTCACCCTGCAAATCAATTGCAGTTACAGTTACATTTGTAATATTTACATTCCCAGTATTATTTAGGTAAATCGGATCATTATTTGATGTAGTATTCTTAGCTGTTACAGATATTGAAGCCCATGTTAATGCTGTAGGCGCCATCTGTAAAGCTGTTAATGTATTTACATTAAAAGTTGCTCCCTGTCCACCTGCTGAGGAATTTTCAGCCCTTCCATTACTGTTGTCTATGATACTTACATTAATGCTCCAGCTTCCCGATGGATCAAAGAACCATAAGTCTACTTCACAAGAATAATTTGCACTTACTGCATTTATGTCAGCAACTAACCCGCAGGTAGTTACTGCTGATGTATTTGTTCTTATATAAGTGGTAGTTTGTTGTGTAAAGTTAACAACAATATTAGGTGAAGCATCATTTAAATTATCTACCCCATCTACATCATGAGCTACAAAGTAAAATACTACTGTTATGTTTGATTTTTCTATTAAAGTTACAGCAGATACATTGCTTACATTCCCTATTATAGGGGCTGTATTTCCTACAGTTAAATTTAGAGTTGTAGTTTGAGTAGTTGCCCATCCAGTTATTGTATCAAAAAAATCAAAAATCCCTGCAAATACAATAGAACTATTAACCAATAACAAAACAACAATAACCACTAAACCAAAAGCTCTTTTTTTCACCATACTAATAAAGCCTATTAAACATATTTATAAACATTTCTATTGTAAACAGAGTAAATTAAAAGTTATTAAAAGTAAACCTAATATTAAACAAAAAGGGATTGAATATATAAAAAGAAATTCTTAATAAAACTAA
>CAYIHC010000072.1:0-5855 GCA_964363105.1 Candidatus Woesearchaeota archaeon
CCAAAGCTTTAATCTTCTAACGAAGTTAAATCTTTGCCCTCACACTTTATGTGTTTGGGTAAAACTAACACCGCTTAAACTCAATAAAAAAATCGGCTAAATTTGGAAATGGTTTGGGACTTAAAACGTATTTCTTCCGTGTTGTTCAGTTCTCCATTCAGATTGAGATGGATTAAAACTTACTTTTCCTACTCTGGTCTGGTCATAAACAATAGTGTCTAAAGTCATTTCTGGAAAAAATATCCTTATACCTGTTTCAAGAAACTGTGATGCCTCATTTGGTTTTTCAACTAAAACAATTCCCCTTTGTCTTTGATAATTTCCTTTTAAATGTGTATTTTTCAATTCCCTCAATCTTTGTATATTCTCATCAATATTGAGAGGTGGATAATGTGTCATTATACCTTCTCGTGCTCCTTTATCCTCAAAATATAACCAAGTTGCAATACACCCACCTAAACCAGAAGTATGTAATTCTTCACCACTTGAATATCTTCCAGAATACATATTAACAAAATTAGCTGGCACTTCAGCAGTTTCTATAGTTTTCCTTCCGCTCTCCAAAAGAGCTAAAGCATAATCTAATCTCTGTTTTTCTGTAGGTGCGGTTGTTCCATATTTTCTTAATGATTCAGCATCAATTCTATCTTGGTATTTTTTACAAGCACCATCAACTTGTTCTCTTGACAAAATACCTTGACCAATTAATTTCTGCGCTTCTTGAAGAGACCTATTTCTAGTAGGAATTCCAAAATATTCCAACTCATATAGCACTCTTTCGGCAGATTTATCTCCCATAACATTATTTATACATAAGTAGTATTTAAATCTTTCTATTTGTTACTACTAATAAGTGTTCAATTATATATCGCCACAAACCCTAAATTCCTTTAATTGATGGTGCTTCGCACTTGATACGCCGATTTTTTTACTTTGATTTTTTCCTTCGGAACGTTGCACTAAAATTCAATCCCTAACGGGAGAGTTTAACACCGATTAGTTTCAATATTACTCATCCTTTTCTTTGTGAAAAGTCTTGCGTCATACCAAAGCTTTAATCTTCTAACGAAGTTAAATCTTTGCCCTCACACTTTATGTGTTTGGGTAAAACTAACACCGTTTATACGACATTGCCCCACGCCCGCTTAAAGTAATCCTTTTCCAGAATTAATTAGTATGATTTTATTATTCCGATCTATTTTTAGTTTGGGCAACACTCCAAAAACTACCGAACTTGATGGTTCTACATCAAGAATTGTGCTATTTTCTTTGTATGCTTTTTTTATCTCTTCTTCATCTAATCTTATTATTTTGTGTCCTTCTTTCAAAATTGATTGGATTTTTGATTTGTATGGCGTCCACGGTGTATAGAGTTTATCTGCGTAACTATGCCATTTATCTTTAACTCCTACACCAATCAATTTTGTTTTTAGTTTATGTTTTTTTATTCCATTGTAAAAGCCTACAAAAGCTTCTCCACTTCCTATCGGAAGTATAATAAAATTTGGATTTTCTTGTTTTATTTCTTCTATTAATTTTTTGTATCCTTCGTGAAATCCATTTGTCACATCCCAAATTACTTCTTCATCATTTTCACGAGCAAGTGAGATTACTTCTTCTAGCTTCAAGATTTTCTCTGACAAATTCATTTCTATAATCTTGCTGTATTGTTTCAATTTATCTTTAATCGATTTTTTCAAATCTTTATCAACAATACAGACTATTTTAATTCCTGAATTTTCAGAAAATCTTGCTAAACTATATCCTGCATTTCCAGAAGTAATCAAAACCAACTTATCCACTTGCTCGTCTTTTGCTTTATGAAGAATTATTTCACTTCTTCTATCTTTCCAAGTTCCAAATGGATTTTTACTTTCATCTTTAATTAATAGATTGGCAAATCCAAATTTTTCGCACAATTCTTGATTTTTTATTAATGGAGTGTTGCCTGATTTATCTTTTATTGTCATAATAAAATCATAAGATTATCTTTCTTTATTAATCTTATTAAAAACGCGGGCTTCGGGCAACGCTTCGGATTTTCTACAAAAATCCTTGTGGACGCTGCGCTTTCGGACTTCGTCCTCACCATCGTATAACAGGCATTAATTGCAATTTTTACTTCGTAAAAACTCTTCGGAATTTTCTTTCAGAAAACCGCTCCAAGTATTCGCTTTCCTCGTCCTCATTTCATTCGGAGAAACTAACACCGATTAGTTTCAATTCAAAAAACGGCCTATGCAAAACGATAGATTTATATATGAATGTAATATTATTGTTACATATGTCACAAAATAATTACAGTCTAAAGATTATAGCTGGTTTGCTTAGAGCAGAAAATCATGTAAGAGGTTTGGCTAAGCTATTGAATACTAATCAAACAACTGTTGCAAGAAAGCTAAAAGGGTTATTTAATGAAAATATAGTGGATTTTAAACAAGAAGGCAGAAATAAAGTATTTTTTGTCAAAAAAACCTTAGAAGCGAAGCAATTTGTATATACGGTAGAAGCACAAAGATTGTTGGATATTCTTAAGAAGTATCCTTTTTTAAGGAGAATGATAGAGATTATCAAGAAAAATGAAAAAATAAATTTAGCAATTTTATTCGGTTCTTATGCTAAAGGAATAGCAAATAAAAACAGCGATATTGATGTCTACATTGATACAAGGGATAAAAAAATAAAAGAAGAAGTCGAATTAATAGATTCAAAAATCAGCTTAAAGATAGGAGATTACGATAAAGACAGTTTACTAATCAAGGAAATTGAAAAAGACCATGTTATAATCAAAGGAGTTGAGTTATTTTATGAAAAAAATAGGTTTTTTGATTAAGTTAAACAAGGAAGGAAAACTGCAGGGAGTAGAACCTAGCGAGGAGATTAAGAAAGCTTACTTGCAGAGATCTGATGAATCCTTATCTTCAGCAAAGGCTTTGATCAAAATAGGAAATTTAAAAGATGCAGTTGCTCTATCTTATTACTCTATGTATCATTGCCTTCTGGCTGTTTTATTTAGAATAGGAATAAAATGTGAGAATCATACTGCATCAATAATGCTATTAAAAGAAGTGTTTAATATTGACAATTCAAAAATTTTGAAAGCAAAATCAGAAAGAGTTGACAAACAATATTATATTGATTTTGAAATTAATAAGGAAGAAGCAGAGAATTCTATAAGGATTGCTGAAGAGTTTATTTCAGATATGGCTAATCTTCTTGCTAACTTAACTGAAGGGAATATAGAAGGATACAATAAGAAAACAGTTGATCTGTTTACAATAGAAATTAAGAAAACAAAGCAGTGAACAATGGCGATTATAAAGAATTTGAATAAAAAAGATACTACTTAAAAAAACATTAGATTAACAACCTTTAAAAGCGAATTCTCTTGAAAATAAAAATGAAATCCTGGAGTAGAAATAAATTCATATTAGCCCTAGTTTATCCTAATAAGGAATATTGCGGGGTATACTCTTTAGGCTTGAGAATAATAAAAAACTTAGTAGATTCCAATAGTAAATGGTTCACAACATTAAATTACACTGACAAAAATAACCTAAAATCAGAAACATTTATTGGTTTTACTTTTCAATATGAACCAGATTACCTAAACTTCTTTAATATGTTAAAAGAAAATAATATCCCTTTAGAAAAAAAGAATAGATCTCAAATTGTTTTTGCAGGTGGTCCTTGTATCAACCAAAACCCGTTTACCTTAAGCAAATATTTGGATTTTATGGTTCTTGGTGATTCTGAAGCAGTCATGCCTAAGTTATTAGAAATCTATGAAGATTCAGATAACCAACAGCAATTTTTAAATAAAATCTTAAAAATAAAAGGCGTTTTTGTCCCAGATTTAAATGAACCAACATATGCTGTTTTAGATAATTTAGATTCAGCTCCTTACCCGATTACACAGGAATATCCTAAAAATTTAGATAAAAGCTTTGTTTTTGGAAAATCTTTATTGTTAGAAATAGAAAGAGGTTGTCCTTATAGATGTAAATTCTGCGTTATCCCCACTTTAACTCCAATAATCAGATATAGATCCTATGAAAAATTAATAGAAATTATAGACAAAGGAACTAGAATAAACAACATAAACAAAGTTGCAATTTATGCTGCCTCATTTGTTCATCCAAAAAGAGCAAGATTACTAAGACATATGATAGAAAATAACATTAAATTTATAGTCCCTTCTACAAAAGTAGAATTCCTAGATGAAGAAATAATGACCTTAATAAAAAAGAATGGTCAGGTATCATTAACAATAGCACCGGAAGCAGATGAAATAACAAGAAAATCAGTTAACAAACTTACACCTGATGAAAGATTCCTTGAATTCGCAAAACTAGCTAAAAAATTAGACTTTAAAAAAATTAAAATGTATTTGTTGTATGGAATCCCGAATCAGGAAATAAAAGATTTGGAAAAAACAATAGACTTTATTAAAAAAATGAAAAGTATTTTTCCAAATGTTTATCCTTCCATAAATCCAGTGGTTCCAAAACCAAAAACCGCATTTGAAGGTCTTCCTTTTAATAAAAAATTACTAAAACAACAGGCTAATTACCTAAGAAAAGAATTAAACAAATTAAACATTGATTACAAATTAGAATCAATTAATACTGCATATAATGAATATTTATTAGCAAATTCAAAAGATTTATCTCCTGATTTTTTCAGAAAGGTAAGGCATTAAAATCTTTCACATATCTCCATTAGTATAGGTTTAATCTTATCTTTAAAGGCATTAAACTGCTCCATATCATAGTTTACAACAGCCAAGTCTTCAATCCTTTCCTCACCTACAAAAAAGTCACCTTTTTTGATTAGACTAAGCTTGTCCATTATGATCTTATGAACATCCCTCTTTATTAATGAAGAACTCTTTATCTTTTCTACAACTAAATTTATATCGACTTTGAGAGAATCCTTTATTAAAAATAAGTCAAACAAATCCCTTTCCTTAAATTTTTCTCTTGTCAACAAAGCCCTATATTTCTCAAGAACAATTTCTTCAAGAGGGTAGCTTAAAACTCTAAAGTTGCAGATATCTAATCCTAAAGTAAACATAAGCTCCTTTGAATCAAAAAAATCAGTTATCGCTTTTATAGATACTATTTCAGGTTTATTGATGAGTTTCTCTACAAAGTTTATCTCAACTTTTATGAAATTTTTATCAGAATAATAGAGTTTAAACGTATAAACCACCCTACCATTCCTTATCCTACAGAATCTTTTATCGCTTCTATTTGTGCTAAATTCAAGCTCTAAAGTGTCGGCTACTTTCTTTAGCCCGAGAATAAAGAAATCAATAAAATTCTTTATTTTCCGCTCTCTCATGCTTCTCGGAAGTTCTCTAATAGTTGAAGAATCTTTATAGACAAAATCTAAGTCTTCTGAAAAGCGATGATAGTTTAAGTAATTCCTAGAAAGCAATGTGCCTCCTTTAAAGATTAAATCTTTTCCTAAATCCATCTTTCCAAATTCAGCTAAAATTAAAGTAAGTAACAAATCTTTTTTTATTATATCATCAGCTATATTAAGATTCATCCTTCTTTTAATTTCACCGATATATTGTTCTATATTAATTTTTGAAGCCATTTGGGATACTTTTTAAGATAATCTCTTGTCTTTTTATTTGTTATTATTTTTCCCTTTCTAGAAAGGTAAATATTATCCAATTCTGTTTTTTCTTTATCAGAATAATAATAATCTATTCCTTTATCTGTTTTTTCTTTAATCAAACCAAATATAAGATTTTCTTTTATCTTGATAAATCTTGCTTTTACACCTGAGATTATTCTCTCGCCGCTAAATCTGTTGTTTACTACAATCAGTATATTGGGTGT
>CAYIHC010000073.1:0-5839 GCA_964363105.1 Candidatus Woesearchaeota archaeon
TACCTTAACTAAATTTTCAGATTCAGGCAGCCAATGAATTAATTTTATTTTATCATCCTTCTTATGTTCAAGAGAAGTAAATTTCAAATCTTTAAAATTAAAAGCGCCTATTAACCTATACTCTTTTCCTTTCTCTAATTTGTCTTGTATAAGGAATTTATTTGAAGTTTTAAACGTTCTAAATTTATCTTTTCTACCCGGATATAAAGGTAATTTAACATCTAATTTTTGTGCATTTTTAATCTCAATTAATTTAGGATTTTCAACAAAGAAATACCTGTCAGTTTTAAAATCAATTAATTCCTTGTTGAAATGGAACAACAATCCTAAGAAATCAGAAGATTTTATCTTTTTATCAACAGGATTAGGCCCCATCTCATGAATCAATTTAACAAATGCTTCAGGTTTAATTCCCCTTCTTTTTAATGATTCAGTTGTAGGCAGTTTAATATCATCCCAACCACTATAGGCTCCATCTTCAACACCCTTTTTTAATAACCTCTTGCTTAATCTCAAATCAGTAAACTGCATCTTTCCATAATGTAAATATTCAGGCAAAGGCCAGTTAAAATATTTGTAAATCCATTTTTGCCTTTCAGTATTAACAATATGATCTTTCCCCTTTATTACATAATTAATCCCGGATTCATAATCATCTACAGCAACAGAAAAATTCATTAAAGGCCATACTCTAAACTCTTTTCCCTTTCTTGGATGTTCCTCTTCAGATATTCTAAACGCAGGCCAGTCTCTTATAGCTGGATTCTTGTCAGTTAAATCAGTTTTAATTCTTAAAACACAATTTTCAGCATCTTTAAACATTTTTAACCATCGTTTCATATTTTCTTCAATCTTCAAACTTCTACATGGACAGGCTTTGGATTTATCTACTAAAGCTTTAAACTTTTCCTGCGGACAATTACAAACATAAGCATTTCCAAGTTTTATTAACTGCTCAGCCTTTTCATAATATAACTGCATATTGTCTGATTGTATTAAAATTTTATCAGGAGTATAACCTGTTAGCCATTTAACTTCATTTAATATCATATCATAAGCTTCAGTCATTATACTTTCAGGATTTGTATCTTCAAATCTTAAAATAAATTTCCCTTTGTATTTTTTTGCATATTCAGAATTTAATAATAAACCAACCACATGTCCAATGTGTAATGGTCCTGAAGGAGATGGAGCAAATCTAAATACTGGTTTTTTAGGAACCTTCTTTAATTCAATTAATCCTTTTTTGATATGAGGCTCTTCTTTCTTAAACAGTTTAACATCTAACTTTTTTAATAATGTCTCTTGTTGTTTCAATGATAGTTTGTTTATCTCTTTAACCTCAACTTTAATATCTTTTTTTAATTCTTCTATTTTTGATTTTAGTTCTGGATTCTGGCTTAATATCATACCTAAAACAGAACCTTCATTAGCCTTTCCGCCGTATCTTACAGCATTTATTACAACAAACTCTTTTATTTTCTGTTTCATATTTATTCTTAAAGAACAAGAGGTTTTTAAATATTCTTAATAATAGATTAATAGCCTAATCTTAGAAAAAAACAGTAATCTTTATATAGACGGTAAGAATAATCTTACATGATAAAAATGATAGACATAGGCGTAACAACATTAAGTTCAAAGGGACAGATTGTAATACCAATGGAGATGAGAAATGACATTAAAGAAGGAGAAAAACTAGTTATAATCCGAAATAAAAATCAGTTAATTATAGAGAAAGTAAGCGAATTTGATAAGAAATTAGAAGAGGATCTAGAATTCGCAAGAAGGACTGAAGAAGCCTGGAAAAAATATGAAAAGGGCGAATTTACTGAAATGAATTTTGATGAATTTTTGGAAGAAGTTAAAAAATGGTAATTTCCGCTTTTCATTCCAACTTTAAGGAAATTTTCTCAAAAATCAGTGATAAGGCACTAAAACACAGGATAATAAAACAATTTGCTAAAATACAAGAAAATCATGAAATTGGTAAACCAATGCGTTATAACAGGAAGAATACCATAGAGGTGTATGTGGGTTCTTATAGATTATCTTACAGTTATTTAAAAGAAGAAGACAAGATCCTCTTTTTAGATTTATATCACAAAGACAAACAATGAAACTCTTAAGAAGATCAGGAAAAAAGGATTTATTTCAAAGGATTGATAAAGACTATAACTGCAACTCTGCTGAAATACTTGGAAAACTGCCCTTATTTATGGATGGGGAGAACAATGTTTATTTAGTAACTAAAGACTACGATAAGGTTAAATTGGAAGACTTTAGAATTAAAGGTGCCGGCTTATTAATCGGTTATTTGTCGAGAGGATTTATCTTTACTGTTGAAGGTTCTCAATTAATTGGAAATTCAGTTAAAAACATCGCAAATCTGGATTCAAAACAGATTAAAGAATGGGTAAAAGGAAAAGACATCAGGATTAACCTAAACAATGGTTTATATATAGTAGAACACAAAAACGATTTCTATGGTTCAGGTTTTGTTTTGAGTGGTGTTTTAAAAAATGAATTAGATAAGTTAAGATTAGTAAAAGAGAATGTTGAATTAAATTAAACTTTGATATTCTGTTTTAGAAAATCAATTAATGCAGGAACAACATCTTTTCCCTCAAATTCTATATTCTTGCTCTTTTTTACCATTAAATCATTCCATAATCTAAAATCATTATACCTTTTAGCATTATATTTGAAATCGACGTCGCTTTCAGGATAGATTAGGAAGGTAAAAAAAGTAGGGTCTAACTCTAAATTTTTTTCTTGACAGACCGACACTGCTTCACACAAATAACCCTTTGCCTTTAATATACGGTTGATAGTATTCCCAGGATTCAATTCAAATTCTAAAGGGTTCATAGGGATAACAGAATAGACTACCCAGAAACCACCTTTTACCCTGCTAACTCTATCGAATAAGCTTGGATCAGTTTCATAATCAATCGTTCTATAAACCTCTTTTTCTACTTCACTTAAGTTTTCATAACCTGTTTTATCCATTGTTCTCTTTAATAGTTGAAAATACTCTGGTTGAGGTGTCAATATAATATCACTAAAGGTTACCCTTTCCCCTAAAGAGAACTTTGAATAATTAGGTTTTTGAGCATTCTTTCTGCTCAAAAACAGAAAAAGGTCTTAATTACCCCTTATCGCCATTATTTTTCTTTATTCTTTCCCATTTTTCTCAATTTTTAAGATAGCTTTCGCTATGTTAAGTTTGCAAAATCCTTTTCATCTGCATTAAATTAAAAGTAATGCAACACATTACTTGCTGCACAAATACTCTGTAAGTTTTGGTAAGTCTTGTATGCCCACCATTCATCACTCTTGTCATGACAGCAAATGGTCTTTCACCAGGCGATCTCTTTCGCACAATTCTTTTGTTTCTTAGCCTCTGTCTTATTGTCAAGGATTTATTCCTAAGTGCCTTATCCATTGTTGCGTCGCCTTTAGCTTTTGGTTTTGCTCCATAGTAGCCTTTGTCCCGATACACAATCTCATCCGGTTCAGAGAGATCTATGCTGTTGTCTGCAATTCTTGCAGTTGTAATCGCAACTCTTTTTATCAGACCATTATCCTTGTCAACCTTCACATGTTTCTTATAGCCAAAGAAACTCTTCTCTCCTTTCTTTACCCATGTTCCATCTTCGTTTCTGGTCGTTGGCTGTCCTCTTCCACGATCATTCATTCCTGAATTTGTTTTTCCAGGATCTGCAGTAATAAACTGCGCATCCTGTATTACTCCCTTAGAGAATTTTATACCTTTTTCTTTCATTTGATATTCTATGTCCTGCCAGATATCATCTAAGGTATTATCGTTGCTTAATTCTTCTCTGAATCGCCATACCGTTGTGAAATCCGGAATGTCTTTTGGAAAGTCAAGAAACTTCTGGAAGGAATTTCTATCAGCCACTTGATATTCTAGTTCCTCATCTGAAATCCCATACCAGCTTTGTAATGCTAACAGTTTTATCATTAAGATAGGATCATAAGATGGCCTTCCAACCTTAGCGTCCTCGCCAAAGTATTTTCTTAACCTACCCCAATCAATCACATCAGATACTCCGTCTAATCTATCTCCTAATTTCTTTACCCTTTCATAGTTTAGGCTAGCCCCAAATTGTTTTAACGAAAAAATATTTTCCATAAGTATCACCTCATTTTTAAAATAAAAAATGAGGTTAAGAATATAAACCTTATGAACGAGATTTAATATTTTATATTAGTTTTGCAAAGTTCTCTAAAGGCATTCCTAATTCAGGAAGTGATTTTTCTAAGGCTCTCTCAATTAAGGTTTTTATCATAAAAATTACAAATTTTAGCAGTATTTAAATCTTTTTATCTTAACTACTTTAAAGTAATTAATTTCTCACAAATCTTATTCAAAGGACAATTACTGCAAATTGGTATCTTCTTACAATTCCTCTTGGCTAATTCAACAATTAAAGCATGATACTCATTAAACAATTTATAATCCATAGGTAATTCCTTATGAAAAAATTCTTGTAATTCCTTGTAGCTCCTTTCTTTAAATCCAATCCTCTTAAAAATTATTTTTGTATAAGCATCAATCACAAAGATTGGTTTATTATAAGCATAAAGTAAAATTGAATCTGCAGTTTCTTCGCCAACACCCCATATTTTCAATAAATTTTCCCTGTTAATATAATCCTTGGATTCCAAAAAAGCCTTAATCTTTTTAGCTTTCTGATTAAAATAACCTGAAGGCTTAATCAGCTTAGCTAATTTTAAAACATCAACATTTAACAAATATTCTTTAGATAATAAATTTTCATTATTTAAATTCACAAAGGCTTTTTCAACATTTTTCCAATTAGTGTTTTGGCACAAAATAGCAGATATAGAAATAATAAAAGCTTCTTCTCTGTTTGGTTCAGAATTCTTAAAGGATCTATCATAAACAAATACATTCTTATTTTTATCAAATCTTGGCCACCAGCCCTGCTCTCCAAAAGCTTCTAATAACAAATTATAAATTAAATTAATCCTATTTTCCATTACAAAACCAAGAACAATAATATATTTAAACCCTGCTTTAATTTTCTTTGTAAATCTTCTTCCTATGACCAACAACTCTAACCCAGATTATAGGGGGGTTATAAGTCAAATCCACCAATGCCCTATAGTCCCCACACCTTACCTTAAAACCATAGACTTTTTCCTTGATTGTTTCGATACCAACCCCAGTTTCACTAACATACTTAAGCCTTTTAATAATTCTTTGAGCGATATCTTTTGGTAACTCCCCTAAATCTTCTTCAGCTTTTAGGTCATACTTAACTTCATATTTCATAAAAACTTTTTCTCTATTTCCTCTTGTGTTTTAAACTCAGAAATTGGTCTTTTTCTTGATTCCTCTATCCTACTTTTAACCTCAGCTGATAAATCTAAACGATCTTCTTCCAAGAAACCTTTTATTTCATCCATCTCTCTCTTAAGCCCTATTATATTCTCATTTATTTCCTCTAAAGTTATACTCTTAGTTCTCATTCTCATATAGTCTGATCATTCTACCATTTTAAATAGTTTTCGTTGATTCAGGCTAAAGGAGCGAGATTTCCCACAGAAACGTATTTAAACCCTCTCCAGATATAAAAACTATGCAAAACTTCAAAAGAATAGCATCTTTAATTGCAATTGCAGTTTTATCCTTATTAGTTATAACCTTAGGAATTGAAGCGTTTTACAAATCTCCAAGATACGATGATTTTTGTAAAATGAGTCCAGAACCATATCGTGAACAAATGCCTGGAAAAGTTTGTGATTATTCCCAATCCAATGAAGAGTATCAATGTTCCTTAAATAA
>CAYIHC010000074.1:0-5820 GCA_964363105.1 Candidatus Woesearchaeota archaeon
GTTGACTATATCCCATTTTTATCCTTATGTTATCAAAATATATAAAACTTTCTCCTACTTAACCTCAAAACCTATAATAGTATAATCATCAGGGGGGTTCAATTTACCAAAAGACTCTAAGTCTTTTCGTGCATTTTTATTAATTGTTCTAATGATACTTTCAACTGAGTGTGATGAGGCTAAAATTTTTTCAATTTCATTTTCCTTTTGGGATGTGGAGTCAGCATCTTCCATAATCTCAAGAACACCATCAGTGCATAAAAGGATTCTATCCCCCGAACCTAAGGTATTGGTAGATAACTTAATTTCATCACTTAAGTCCTTTTCCTCACGACCAAAACTTAACAGCCCAATCTTTCCTTGGGATATCTCAGAAGAAGGGTTATGAACTATTCCGCCTTTATACAATATCAATTGATTTTCTCCAGCATTAAGGTAATGTATGCCCCCTGATGAAGTTATTCTTAGAAAAGATAACGCTATCATACATTCATCGCTAACCATCTTGTCTAATTCAACTATCTGTTTGACCAATCCTTCCTTAAATTCAAGACTTGTAGCAGTTTCAGCCATTCTTTCAAGATGCTTAATAAACGGGCCTAAGTTAGACCTACCAAGCCCGCCGTGTTTAGCCATATCACTAAGCAAGAAAACAGTCAAGTAATTGTCTTCTTTTACTATAAAAGTGTCTCCTCCTAATTTTCCTCCAACAGGTAAATAAAAAACACACCCTCTTAATAAGTGGTTCTCAAAAACAATTGGTTTTTCTTCTAATGACCTATGTGCTTTAAATCCAACAACATTATCAGATAGGTAAATGCTTCTTTCCATAAAAAGATTAAAATTCCAGTATTTATAAACATTACCACTTGAAAGTAATTAAACTCTTCTTCCTCTCTTCCCACCTTTTTTACGGCATCCATCAGTTGGTAATCCAGTAACTTCTTCTATAAGCCCTATTCTAAAACCCATTCTTGATAATGCACGAACAGCTGCCTGTGCCCCTGGTCCTGGTGATGTAGGTCCATTATGCCCCCCAGGTGCTCTTATCTTAATATGTAAAGCAGTAATCCCTTTTTCCTTTGCTCCTTCTGCTGCTAACTTTGCTGCATGTAAAGCTGCTGTTGGAGAACTCTCTAGTCTGTCTGATTTTACAACCATTCCACCAGAACCCTTGGAAATTGTCTCACAACCAGAAATATCAGTTATATGAATTATAGTGTTATTGTAGCTCGAATAAATATGTGCAACACCCCATCTTAAGTTAGGATTTATCTCACTTTGTTGTCTTCCCATTATTCTTTCTCCTTGTTTCTTTTAAATCAGGTTTTTTATCATCTTTCTTTAAAATATCTTTCTTTTCTTCTTTTTTCTCAAGCTTTAGATTTTTTCTTTCATTTATTCTTTCAGGATGATCTGGATTATTAAAACTAGAACTCTTTGTAAAAAATAGCTTATCTTCTACCTTAACTAAATATGAAGGCGAGCTTATAACCATTCCATTGATGCTTATATGTCCATGCACAATAAGTTGTCTTGCCTGTTTCTGTGTTTTTGCTAAACCCATTGCAAATACCTTTGTTTGTAATCTCCTGTCCATTAAATTCTCAAAAGTTACACCTAAAACCGTATCCATTGTAGCGTCTTTATCAACCAATCCTAATCTGCTTAACTTTCCAATCAATTGTTTTTTCTCTAGTTCAGCCTGCTCTCCAGTTAGTGCAATCAATTTTTTAGCCTGCTTTTTAAAATTTTTCAAAATAGTATTCATCTTCCATAACTCTCTCTTTCTTCTTGTTCCATAAGTTAATTTTAATTTAGCTTCTTTCTCTAGTCTTGATCTTTCCCATGGATGCGATGGAGTTACAATCTTCTTCCTTAATTTTTTAGTTGTTCCCATTTTTACTTCTTATCCTTCTTTTTATCATCTTTAGGTGCAGCAGCTGTCTGTTGCAATGATTTCTTTCTTACACCAATAGATGTTCCATGTCTGAAATGCGCTTTGGTTCTTTGCCCTCTTACAGGTAAACTTAAAGCATGTCTTATTCCCCTTCTGCTCTTTATGACTTTTAATCTTTTGATATCAAACTCTTTTCTGAATTTAACTTCTGCATCAATCAAATGCATATCTTTTCCTGTCTCATAATCTTTTCTTCTGTTAAACATCCATGTTGGTATCTTCCCAATTGGGTTTTTTATTAAAGATTCAATTGATTTTATTTCTGCTTCGCTTAAATCTGCAACTAATTTATTTCTGTCTAAATTAAGAATATCACATATAGCATTTGCAATCTGAAAACCAACACCTCTTATTTGTCTTAAGGCATTATATATCTTCCTGCTGCCAAACATATCAGCACCGCAAATCCTGATAATACCTCTAGTCTCTTCTTTAACCTGTTTAACTTCAGGTCTGTGCCCTTGAGGCTTTACTTGTTTTTGTTCTTTCTTTTCTTCCATTTTATTATTTTAACCTACTAAAACCCATTTAAAAAGCTTATTCTTTCGAATTTTACTCAATTTTAATCATCTCTTCATCGTCTTGTATATATTCTAAATTATTCTTAATTGCAAAGGCAGCTTTAGTTAATTCTTTCCCTAAATAACACCCATGCTGAATTGTAGAAATTAACCCTAATCTTAAGATAGTATAATAAATCTCCTGCGGATTTTTACCAGTAATTATCTTTTCAACAACATTATTCCCACGACAATAACCAACTTCAATTAGTTTTTTCTCTTTATCAATTTTAATTAAAAAATATCCTTTAGGATCATATTTCCATTCCTTACTTTCATCATATATACCTTTAATAACTTCAATATTCTCTTTTGTAGAAGATTTTTGATATAATGTCATTTTATTTAGAAGTATAGCTTATAATTATTTGATCTCCGTCTTTCATTGGATAATTTTCAAAATCATTGTTTTCATTTCCGTTAACAGTCATCTTCAACACACCTTTATCACTACAGTAGTCAAATATACAATCTTTATTGAATTTTTTATCCCACACTTTAAAGAAATAACCTAACACCATTTGTTGTGCAGTTGGTCTTTCAAATTCAAGGTGTATTTCCCCGGTATTATCATGAGTATGAACCGGATCATGAACACTTCCTAATCCAATACCTTCTGGAATTTCAATATCTTTTCCATCAATTATAATCTTTAAATGCGGATGCCAATGTATAGGGTTTTTAGGAACATCAATCATAGTATTGGAAGTCAATGAATTCATACTATTAGTAGAAAAAAATATAAATCCAAATACAAAAGCCAAAGCAACTACACCAATAACAGCATATTTTGTTTGTGACATTTTAAGCCTTTTTGAATCTTGCAACAGTATCAATTAAATCTACATGCCCCATAAATATAGCCCTGCAGCAGTATCTTTTCAATCCCAAAGAATCCAATACTATTTTAGCCTCTTCCCCTTTTTCTGTTCTTTGCTTATATTCTTCCCATAAGTGGGATATAGGCTTTCCACAGCTCGGGCATCTCATCATTATTATCATTTTAAATCAGTTTTAAGCGAGTTCATAGCTTTTATAAAAGTAACGTTTTTAGATTTTTCAATTAATTGTGTTCGATCAAAAACAAACAAAAAATTAAATTTAAGTAAATATAAAAAAATTTATCAGAAATTACATATTAAAAACCAAATTAACGATAAGATTTCTGTCTCTTTCTTCTTGGTTTAGAGTCACAGCTTTTATGTGGTTCATTGAATCTTACATCAGACACTAATAAATGTCGGTCATAATTCAAAAATTCTTGTTTTAACTGTTTTGAACTTGTTGCTAATACTAACCCTCTTGCTATGGCTTGCCTTACAGCTTCAGCTTGTGATTGAATTCCCCCACCATAAACCTTTACATTAATATTAAATTTGTTTACATTATCTCCAGCCATCATTAAAGGCTCCATAATTCTTAATTTACATAATTTAGGCTGATAAACATCAAGATTCTCTGAATTTATTCTTATTACACCCTTGCCAGGCTTTAATACAGCTCGTGCAACAGCTAATTTTCTCTTTCCTATTGTGTTTATAACCTTCATTTTTTGTATCCTATATGTCTGCTTAATTCTAAAATAGTTATAAATTTAGTATTTTTAAGATTTTTCTTATGCGCCCTTTCAATTGAACTTGCCTCTTCTTTTAGATTTTCAGGTTTACCTACATAACATTTTACTCTTTTAAATGCACTTTCTCCCTTATATTGTTTATAAGGCAGCATCCCCCTTATTGTTCTTCTTACTAAAATATCAGGTCTTCTTGGAAAATTAGGTCCATGATGAGGTTCACCTCTATGAATCCTTTGTGTGTATCTATCAATTAAAAATTTTTTCCCACCAGTAATAATCGCTTTCTCGCTGTTTATTATGATAACTTCATTTCCTAACAATGACTGTTTAGCTGCAAAAGCTGCCATTCTTCCTAATATTAAATCTGTCGCATCAATTATCATTTTAACCTATAATCCTCACATTTTTTCCCTTTGGATTTTCTTTCATTAGCTGATCTATTGTTAAAGCCTTTCCAATTTTATTTATTTTTGCCATTGCTTTCTCTGAAAACTTAAATGCAGCAACTTTAATCTTTTTGTTTAATTCTCCTGTAGATAATACTTTTCCAGGAACTAATGCTATTTCACTATCTCTTGTATACCTGTTTATCCTTGTTAAATCAGCCTCTCTTCTCTTTCTTGTTGGTTTTCCTAAATCTTCAGCTACTCTTTTCCATAAATTTACTTTTTGGCTTCTGCTTAATCTCTGTAATTCTATTATTAAAGCCTTTAATTGCGGGTTTGTAGGACCTGTTGTTTTCATGCTTTAAAAGGCTAAAAATTCTATTTAAATGGTTTTCGTTCTCTAAAAATTTCATGAATCACGATTTGATAGTTCAAAAACCTTATTAATCTCACTTTAAAGCGTTTTTTGATGAGCTCAGTCTATGCAGCAACTTCTTTGGTTAATATAGTAGTTATTGCAGAACAATGTTTCGGCATGAGTGGTTTAACTGAAAAAGAATTATTAAGGATTAACGGTCTTACATATCGAGCAGAGCTTAATTTGGTTCTTAGTAATTTACCTCAATCATATGCTGCTGATTTTGTCTGTTTTAGAAAGGGCTATTACACATTAAGAACTAAGAACAAAGATTTTGAGGCTAAAAAAAGACTTGGAGAATTAACCCAACATTTAGGTCATGATCCGACAGAAATATTTAATCCAACCTAATAAAAAGTTTTAAATAAGCTCTTTAATGCCTTATCCAAAGAAGGGCCCATAGCTCAGCTTGGTTTAGAGCATCGGTCTTATATGACCACTTTCGGTATATCTAGGAAAGCCGAAGGTCCTGTGTTCAAAAGAGCTTTTCTTTAGGAAAGAAAACCTCGGAAAAGAAAAAGCTTTGGAAGTCACAGTGGGCCCATTTTATTTTTTTGGTTAAGTTTAAAAATAGTCCTTGTTTAAAGTTTCCAAAGCTCCCGTAGTTTAGCCCGGCCCAGAATTCGGGATTTTCAATCCTGAGACTCGAGTTCGAATCTCGACGGGAGCAATTTTTTAAAATGAAAATAGAAAAGAAAATCTGGCCAGAATTTTTTCAGAAGATTTTGGATGGTGTAAAAACATATGAATGTAGATTAGCTGATTTTGAGTGCAATCCCGGAGATATTTTAGTTTTAAGAGAATATAATCCAGAAACAAAAGAATATACAGGAAGAGTTATTGAAAAAACAGTTACATATGTAGGTAAAACAAAAGATTTTAAATTTTGGTCAAAAGAAGAAATAGAAAAATACGGTTTT
>CAYIHC010000075.1:0-5726 GCA_964363105.1 Candidatus Woesearchaeota archaeon
CCAATTAAAAGAGATTCTTCTGAAAATAGAGCAACAGTTGTTAAGGATTTTGTTAATAGCTGTATAGATCTAACTACAAAAAAGGCTATAAGAACAGTAGGTTTAAGTGGTGGTGTATTAGATGTTTCTCAAGATATTGTTCCAAGAAGTGCAAATAATATTTTTTCAAATTCTTTATTGTTAAGATCCAATGAAGTTATGTATTGGTATTACAAAAGTGCAAATAATTTAGATATAGTAAATATACCAACTAAAGAGTCTATTGAAAGTGGATTAAATTCCTATATATCTGAAAATTTAGGATTTTGTTTAAATAAATTTGAAAGGTTTAGGTTTGAAGGATATAAAATAGAAAGCGGAAAAGCTGAAGCAAATGTTAAGATAAATGATAAAAATGTAGACGTGAAGGTTGAGATGCCCATTGTTGTGGTTGTAGGAGATTCAAGTATTAGATTAAATAATTTTAATGTTAATGTTGGAAGTAACTTTGGGAGATTATATAATGCTGCAACTGAGATTATTAATTCAAACAGCAATTATCTTGAAGAATTAACTTTTGATACTATAGCCTTAGATGATGAGATTCCTCTATCAGATACTGAGTTTGATTGTAATGAGAGAAAATGGAAAGAAGGAGATATTGAAGTAAGATTAAGGGAATTATTAAGCAGGAATATACAGGCGGTTAAATTAAAAGGAACTTCTTTTGGAGATGCTGAGGAATATTATCAGTGGGATGCTTTGAAAAATAAATATACCGATATAAATGCGAATTTGTTGTATGTAAGTAACTGGCCATTTTATATGGAAGTTGGACCGAGTGAGAATGGAATATTGAAAAGTGATGATATAATTGGGCAGGAAGACAGTGCAAAATTTGTAAAAGGATTGCTTTGTTTACAGAACTGGAACTTTGTTTATACTATAAAGTATCCTGTTTTGATTAGTTTAAATTCCGGTGATGATGTATTACAATTTGGGTATATGATAGTATTAGAGAATAATCAGCCTAAGAAGAATACTTTTGCTAAAGATGATTTTGGAGGATTTAAAGAGGAATTTTGCGATAAAAAATTAGGACAGGTAAATGTTGTAACTGTAGCTGTTGAAGGTGATTTAAAAAAATTAAATAATGTAGATATGTTTTTCAAATGCTTTAATTTTGAGTGCAATGTTGGTAAAAGCGGAAGCGATGGGGAGTTTAATGAAAAAATTCCTCAATGTGTGAATGGGGTATTAATTGGAAGAAAAGAGGGATATTTTGATGGAAGATTACCTATTTCTAGTAATCAGATTATATCTGGAAGCGTTAAATTAGAACCTTTTTATGAATTAGTGTTAGATGTTATGTTATTAGATAATAAAAATTTAAGAAATCTGAGAGATGGAGAGAGTGTTGTATTTGAATTAAAAAATCTTGATAAAGATTATAGTTTGAGTGTTGTTTATCCTGATATTAAAACGGTGAAATTAATCAGTGGGAGATATAATGTAAGCAGTATCGTAACTTCAAATGGAGCTCCTGTAGTAATACCTGGTGAAAGTGTAGAAAAATGCGTAAATGCTCCTACAGGTATACTAGGCTTATTTGGTGTGAGTGGTGAAAAATGTGAAAGCATTGATATGCCTAGCATGACTCTTAATGATATGGTAGTTGGGGGAAATGTAAATGTTATAGATATATCCCGAGAATTGTTGAAAAATGGCAGAGTAATTTCATTATATAGCTATTATGATGGTGTTCCTGCTAATAGTGAAGAGTATAGTAATATTTATGAAAAGATAAAACAAGATAGAATTAAAAATATAGGGTTTGTGATAAGATGAGAACGAAAATTAAAAAATTTAATGCTATGTTTATGATCTTTTTATTATTGACAACTATCTTAGGAGTTAATGTTAGTGGTCAAGAGATAGAGAAAGACAGAAAAGATAAAAGCGGGAGTGTTTTGGGGAGTAGTTTTCCATTGGATATAAGTGAGAGAGATCAGAGAGATACTGGTGAGTCTGTAGTTGTGAATGTTGACAGCTATGAACCTGCTGTTGTTGAGGCTTTTTTATTAGAAAAAGATAGTGTTCCTGTTAATGCTTATCTAAAGGGATTTACTATCGGCAGTTTGATTGGTGCTAAGAGTGTTAAAAGCGAACCTTTTTTTGGTGATTTAAATATAAGAAATGTAATTGTTTTAGAAGCTGACGATAATCCTTATGTAAGATTTGTTAAACACATGCTGCCTTCACAGAAAAAATTAAGCCTTGATAATTTAGGTGTTGCTCAGATAATGCTTGAAAGAATTCCAAAAGAGAAAGATGTGCCTGATAATATAGTTGTTAATTTAACTGCGAAGATTGTTTTTGACAGACAATCAGGAATTTTGGGATTTGGAAGCCAAGATTTAAGATTAAAAGAGGAAAGAAGTGAAAATAACTGGTTCGGTGGTTTAGAGAAGAGATATGGGTATAGTATAAACGAGAATTTAGATCCAACTAACTCTCTTAGTTTGAGGGAATTAGCTGGGAAGGCTGCTGAAAAGATAACAGATATATTAAGCGGAAGAAATCGTGGCAGTCTAATATATGGCGGGAGAACTAAAATAAGAAGTCTTGCTTTTGATGAAGAGGTTAGTTATGATAATTCTTTCTGGGGTGGAAATGGATACGTAAGACTATCAAGAGTAAGGTCTGATAGCGCTAGTTTTGTTATTTATGATCGAGGCTTGAAAGTCATAAGGGATAGTTTAACTTTAACAAAAGGTAAACCCTCAGAGGTTATTAGATTTCCTGATAGATTAGCTGGAGTTGACAGATTTAGAGTTGAGTTATTGGATATAGTTGATCCTAGTGTTGATAGTGCAAAAATGGAAGTTAATTTTGGTGGAAGCGTTGAGACAAAGATATTGAAAAAAGGAGATAGAGTATATGAAGGATCAAGATGGTTTGTTAAAGAGATTAAACGAGATAATATTAAAGGTGTTGTAAGAGAAACTGCTGTAATAGAAGATGGAAGCGGAGATAGAGAGGAAATAACAAGAGACTTTGGAGATACTGCTAAGTTTAGTGGTTTGGTAATGGAGAAAGATGGAAAATATGATATAACTGAGAAGGATATATTAACTAATCTAGTGAGCCCTATTGTAGGTAGTATTAAAGAAAATAATGGTAGAATTGATCCCCAGGATTTTAGTTATGTTCCTTCTGAATTAAGAGATAATTTTGGAAAGAATTTTAAAGGTAAACCATTTAAGTGGCAGAAAGGTATGGATTTTTTGAGTGTGATAGATGATTTAGCAAGATTTATTTCTGCAAGTATAGTTGTTGAAGGAGAGAGAATAATAATAAGAGCTAATAATGAGGGTAGTATTTGTAATTCTAATGACCTTATTGATGAGAATAATGTATTAAGCAGAATAAATAATGATGATGCAAAACCTTTTTATTGCAGTGCTATAAGAGAATATGAAGATGTAATCAATTTATTTGAAAATGAGAGAGATGAAAATGGAAGATTATACGCTGATGAGTCAAGGTTAAAAGCAGCCAAGAGTTATTTAGAATTATCAAAACTGTCTAATGCAAACAGTGTAATTGCAAAAGGAAAGGCTTTAACATTATTAAATGAAATTGTTGAAAAAGAAAATTTTAGAACAGAATTTGACAGTTTGATTAGTGAAGCAAGCGATGTTAATGTTGTTGACAAGGATGTTAAATTAATTGAATCAGGAGAAGTTTTAAATTTGAGATTAATAAGTATTAATATCGGGAAAGAGAAAAAAGGAGCGTCGATATATTTAAGTTTGAATGGTGAAAAATCAAGTGAATATACTGTAGGGGATTATTTATACACCATAGATCCAACAAACAAGCAAAAAGGCGGGAAAACAGACTGGTTTATAGAAAGCATAGATGACAATGGGGTTACTTTTAGTGGTTTAGTATGGGCGGATGATACTCCAAGAAAAGATGCTTTAAAGGTTAATATTGGTAAAGAAGGTGTTTTGAGATTAAAAGAAGATACTCGTAATTTAAGAGTTAAGGTTGTTGATATAGATTTTAATAAAGAAGTTACTATAAGAGTATTGCCTGGGGTTGACGATGCTTTTTCAGAAAGCAATTTTTTAGTAAGAATCCCAATAGAAAAAAGACCCTTTGATTTAAATCCTAAAAAAATAGACAAGAGAATAAAGAAAACTGAAGAAAAAATAAAGAAGTTAACTGAAATCATAAATAAGCTTGAGAAATTGGTTGAAGGGTGGAAGAAATTATGCTTGGCTGTATTTGCTTTTTTAACAATTAAAAATTCCTTTTTAGGTGGATTGGCAAAGAATCAGGCAAGAAAAGAGGTTGTAAGCGGGGAGAATGGTTGGGAGAAGTTTTGTGAAAAAGCAGTTGCAGATAAGAGTAAGCAATATAAAAGTGTTGATGAGTGTATGATCAAGAATAATAAATATATTGTGCAGGATATAAACTCTGCCAAGAAATCTATTTCTGAAACCAATAAAGTGATGAAACAAAGACATAAAGAAAGAGAAAAAGCATTGAAAGAAGGAAAGCCTCTTGATGTTAGTGTAGATGGAAGCGGGATTAATTTTGTTGATATAAATCAGTATCAGAAGGATCAGAATGAAGTATTGATAACGCCTGATCAGGAGAGAGAAATAAGATATTTGGTGAATTTGAAGAAAAATTGTAATAGTAACAGACCTGTAGTTGGTAAGATTGGGAACAAGGATTTTAGTGGGGTTGCTAGTTGTGAAGATGTTGATAAAAAATTAAATGAAATAAAAAATGATTTTGATACGATGAATAAAAAGTATGGGATTGTAAATGAATTATTAGGTGATAAAAAAGGTTATACGGAAAAGATTAGAACTCATGTTGAGAAAAATGGCAGAAGAATGGAGGATGCTGATTACATTGCTATGAGACAGGCTGCTTTGTATGATGCTGAAAAAATTATTTATTACAATGAAAAAAATAGTGAAGGTAATTTCATACATAAAATGGACGGGGCTTTGTCTGGGAAGTTTGTAAAGAAAGATGGGAAAACAGTTAGTCATTGGTTGGATTATAAGGGAACACCTTATCCTGTTAAAGAGAAAGGCGGGAATCATTATGTTATAACTAGTTCAATCCCTAAATGGATGAATAAACTTAAAGATAGTGAGGGGAATGTATTAGTTGAGGAAGATAGAACACCAATAACTATTTTAAAAGCGCCAATATTTATTGAAGCCGGCAAGGGAGGTTATGTTGTTTTAAATGGTGAGGTTTATCCTGTAACTGATCAGAATACTGTTGAAATAAATGGTCTTCCTGTAAAATTTAGTCCGGAAAATCAGTTTAATATTGACAAGGATTTAAGAGAGACTTATGCACCTGGTGCTACTGTAGAATATTATGATGATGGAAAACCATTTTGCGTTCCTATGTCTAAAGGAAATTATGTAAGAGTAAATGACTACAATAAATTGAATAATCCAAGCAATTTTGATATATTAAATGTAGGACCTGATGGATTATTGTGCACAACTGATGATATATTAAGATATCATTACAGCTTATTGCAGCAAGATCCTGGTTATCGTGCTTTGTTAATTGAGGCTGAAAAATCAATAAGACAGGCTGCTAGTGTTAAAGATGGACAATATTTAACAACAGGTGGAAGAACTTTTGGAAAAAGCACGAGAAGGGCAGCTGCTTTAGGGACAGAGGCTAAACCCAGCTGT
>CAYIHC010000076.1:0-5714 GCA_964363105.1 Candidatus Woesearchaeota archaeon
CTGAACCACAAAACCAATCAAGCCAATTAATGCTATACCTATTAAAGAAACCTTTATAATAATTTTGAATTCATCCTTTCCAGGTTTCTTTGTTAGTTGTAATACTCTCCAGCACTCCATTAAAAGGCTTTTCAATTTGCCCTTTAAATAACCAAATTTGCTTGTTTTTGACTCATTAATTTGGCTTTGTTGTTCGTTATCCATACGAAATGGCTGTAAAACAGTCTTTTTAAAACTAATTATTCCCGAAGTTGTGCGTTGGTTCATGACATTTGGCACCCTCTTTAAACATCCATTTAAAGGTATAGGGATTAACATATTTTTAGTCTAAAATATGAAAAGAAACATTTATTATATACTCTCCAAGAGTTTACTCCGATTTGTGCTTCAAAAAAATTTGGATTAACGTTTTAACAATATTTGTCATACCACAGATTAAAATCAACGCATCTATCTTTAAATCTACCATGCATAGAACTACCTGGCTCGCATATTCTAGTAAACCTAGATTTTACATAAGCACATCTCGATTGATGTCCTTTGATATCTTTAGTGCATAAAAACTGAAGGTGGCTTAATTGTAGATATGTTAAGGCTCCTTCATCAGAAAAAGTCCCAGATATGAACTCGACATCCTCACAAGTTAGTGTTTTATTTGTTTGGAGATATGCAGTATAACAAAGGGACTCAAAGATCATCCTCCCTTTAACAGATTTACATGAAGAAGCATGTGAATCTGTCGATAAAAAATATTGCTTTGCACAATTAACGAATTTTTGTGCTCCAGTGGAACTCTCAAGGCCATACAAAGTCTCGGTTGCAGTCATAAGTCCGCTGCAATAATAAATATTTTTTTTGCTTTTTTCAATTATACATTTTTCTGGATTCCTAGGGGCCATAGCACATTTTTTTACTACACAATTAACATTATCAAACTCGTATTTGCTGTCACAAAATTTTGTGGCATATTTAGAATACACACCAAAAGCAGAAAAAGTAAAAATGATTAGTATCGCACTTCCCAATATAATCAAACGGACTAAAGAACCTGTCTTTTTCATTTTTAAGAAATCTATCCAAGACCCATAAAAAAGGAAGAATAAAAATCCAGCCAAGTGGACCAACAAACCGATATAAATCACAGTTGCCTGAACAAAAGGAGCATTATGATCAGTGTAACTAGTAAGACCCAAACCCATCATTACAAAAATAATAAAGCTTATTACATTAAAAATTAAACCAGTTATAATTGTTCTTAACCATATTCTATTATCTAAAACTTTGGTGTAAGTCCTTGCAACAAAAAACCATATAAGTGGCAATCCGAAAACCGATAGTAACCCTAGAAATCTATTCTTAATAACAGAAAAAAATAAGAATGCAATTATAGGTATACTAAAGATTGAAAAGATTATCTCCCATATTCTGTTTCTTTTTTCATTCATCTTAAATATATTGGTGAAAGAAGGTTAATAAATTTTTCTCCCCACCCCCAAAAAAGGCCTTTTCTAAATTGAACATGACCGAGATGCTATTCCTGCACAGTTCCATCATTCAACCCTTCTATAACAATCTCAAACTGCCATAATTCAGCCAAATGCCCTAATTCCTTATAATTTTGGCAGCCCCAGCACTCTTTAATATGTTCTTCATATCTTAATACAGGTTGAGAATCATTGAAACTAAAAAAATATTTCTCAAAATATCTAAACAAACCATTTGGATCATCAAAATTAATATGTCCTTTCAATAAATTTCTTCTTAATTCAAAAAACAAAATAGTTTTTTCCATATCTCCTAAATGTTCTTCAACATGTCTCTCAAAAGCCTTAACTCGATCTAATAAATTGCCGCAATGATGAGCTAATTTTCCTGCACAATCACTGCATTTGTTTACATGTCCAACACAAATTTCATAAATCTCTTTTATATCTCTTCCTTCAAAACCATCTAACTCATGAATTTTTTTTAATACTAAATCAATAGGATTTCCTCTTAAATTGGAAAAATGTAAAGTAGCATACAATCTAAGAGCTTCATCACTTAAACATTTCCATCCATAGAATTCACTGGCAACATCAACACCAGAACCTGAGAAGTTAGACATAAACAATTATTAAATATTTTATTCTATTTAAATTTATCCCATTCCAAATTTCTTCATAACATTCTCTAATTTATTCCCTTTCAACATCTTAGATACTTTTTTAACCTGACTATATTGCTTTAACATTTCCCTAACTACACTTTCATTAACCCCAGAACCTTTAGCAATTCTCTCAACCCTTTTTCCATCGCTTATTATTTCCGGATTCTCCAACTCCTCTTTTGTTAAAGAATTCATAATATGTTTCCACTTTTCAAACTTTACATCTTGTGTATCAAGCATCTCTTTCGGAATTTTCACATTTCCAAATCCAGGCACCATTTCCATAACTTTTGACAAAGGGCCTAATTTTCTCATCATATTTATTTGTTTATGTAAATCAACTAATGTAAAATCTCCTTTCAAAAATTTCTCACTTAATTCTTCCTTATCCTCTTTCTCAACACTTTCTTCTACTTTTTTTAGTAATGCATCCAAATCCCCCATTCCAAGTAATCTACCAACAAAACCCTTAGGATTAAATGTTTCTAAATCATTTATTTTTTCCCCAGTTCCAATAAAAATTACCTTGGCACCTGAAGCAGCACACGCACTTAAAGCACCTCCAGCTTTTGCGCTTCCATCCATCTTAGTAATTATTACATCATTAACATTTACACTTTCATGAAAAGTTTTTGCCTGCTCAAAAGCAGTTTGTCCTATATCTGCACTTATTATTAAGATAACTTCATCAGTATTGCTTTTTTTCTTAACCTCTTTAATTTCTTCTAATAATTCTTTGCTTAGAGCATCTCTTCCAGCAGTATCAATCAAAACAACATCAAATTTTTCAATTTCTTTTTCAAATTTATCCAGAATCTTCAAAACATTTTTTTCCTTTTTATCTATAAAACATTTAATTCCCGCTTTTTCACAGTTCTGCTCTAATTGTTCCATCGCAGCAGCCCTATGAACATCCAAGCCTAAAGCACAAATATTCAAACCTCTTTTCTGTAAGTAACTTCCTAATTTTCCTATAGAAGTCGATTTACCGCTACCGTAGAGTCCAACAAACATTATCTTGTATGGTTGTTTTTTACTAGAAATTTCAAAATCTTTTTTTTCCCCACCTAATAAATTATTTAATTCTTCATACACAATATTAACTAAATTTTCTCTTTCATTTATTAAGCTGGATTTTTTCTTTTCTAAAGCCCTTTTCTTGATTTTTTGTGTTAATTCAAATACTAATTTAACATTAACATCTGCTGAAAGTAAAGCCCTTTGTATTTCCTTACATAATTCATCTATTGTTCCTTCATCAACAAATATCTTTCTAGCTATCTTGCTTAAACTTTCTTTCAGTTTATTACCTAAATTCTCCAATACCATATTTCCTTTAATTTAACTTAATTTAAAAGCCTTTACCTCGAACAAATTAGCAAACTTATTAAATCTAATTCTCAACTAAGTTACACGGACAACAAAGGTAAAGCACTTCAATTTACTGATTTTTATTATTTATTCCAAATAGCTTATGTAATCCACACCATCCTGTAAAACTTTCTATCAAAGCAATCCAACCAACAATAATCACGACCCAGTTTATCCATTCCGTATTAAATCGCAAAGCCCAAGGCCCAAGCCACCAAAAAGCCAATGCAAATCTTAAAATCCTATCAACTTTTCCTAAATTTTGTTTTACCATTTTTCACCTCGTTTTATATCTAAAGACATTTGCTAATTAATAAATCTTTCCATCGTCAAGACTTAATGTAGTATCCCGAAATTATTACCCCCCTATATTTACAATTTAAAAACACAACTTATATGATTTATATTCATTTTTTAAAACAAATAAAAAAATAAAATTAAAAAATTTATTTATGATGGCTTTCATGTTCTTCTTGAGACATTCCTTCAGGTTTATCCATAGTTCCACTTCCCATCATTCCACTCATTCCACCTTTCATCATCTTCATGCACTCTTCATGCATTTCTTTCATTCCTTCCATCATCCCGCTCATGCTTTTCATCATTCCGTCCATGTTTTCCATCATATTTTTATCCATTCCTCTATCATTATTTGCAACTACTAAATTGCTTACTCCTGCGTAAACAACTAAAGCCACAAATATTCCTATTACAGCTATTAAAACAGTTTTATTATTTTTCTTTTTCATTTTTGTCCTCCGAATTTTTCATCAAAATAATTCCACAATTTAACAAATAAAGCAGATCCTATTACACTTGCAATTAAAGTAGTTACCAACCCAATAAATATATCTACGATAGTTGGCACTTTTGCTATCTTCATTAAATCCACACCATGCATCCAATAGCTAAAAAACCTTAAAGTAGATTCAGGCGCTAAATATATTGCAATTGCACAGATTAAATAAACAATTGCTACAAAGGAAGTAACCACAAAAACAAAGGGTTTAATTTTCATTTTAACAGCCCCCTGTTCCAGGATTTCCATTAGGATAGAATATTTGTTTCCACTTATCCATTTCCATTTGAATATTTTCTCGGCTATAATTCTTAGATGCTAATAATTTAGCCAAGCCATACAAAGCTACATGATGCCCACATTCACAATTGCCTTCAGCCTGTAGTGTTTTAAAACCGCAGCAGGGTATTTCCGCATTTAAACCAACAATTTTCTTTGTTTGCTCACTATTAAGGTTTACACTTTTAGCATAACCTAACAATAAATTATAACCTGCCTGATCATAAGTTACATCATAATTTGATTTTTCACCGGTTCCAACAATTGCTGAATCATGTGGCGCTGGTTCTTGTCCGCATCCCCCGACACCAGTGCTAGCTTCAGAACCACCATGATGAGCCTCCATCATCTCTTCATAGGAATTAAACCCTTGAGAGTCCATACCTGTATTTGTATTGCCGCTATTTTGAGTGTTCTGTATTGGGTTTGGTTTAACTATCATATAAACCGCAAAAACGAATAAAATAACAAAAGCAATGCTTGCAACTATAACAACATTCTTATTTACTAATAGATTATTTTCTTCATGAGTTTTAACTTCTTTATCATGAGTTTCTTTTTCATTCTTTTTCTTACAGCAGTCTTCCATATTAATTTACCTCCGATTTTTAAGAAGTGAAACTGTATATATAGTTAATTACGAAACTAGTTTCATGATTTCAAAACAATTAAATTAGTCATCCCTCTTCTCTTTCTCTCTATTAACCCTTTCAACTCTAATTTATCCAATATTCTAGTAACTTTAACCTTTGAAAATTGCAGTTTTTCAACAATCTCATTTTGGAACACCATACCATTGGAATTCATAAGAATATCATAAACCTTGGTTTCATCATCACCCAAGTCTTTTGCTATTTTACGGGCTTTTGATATCTTAACTTCTTCTGGTTTTTTCTTTAAATAAAAATAAATACCAACACCAAATAAAACTAATAATAAAAACAAACTAACAAATTTAGGAACAGCTAATTTATTCAACTGTTCATAGGGGCATATATCTCCTTCATGAATACATTCTCCGCTTGGTCCTTCAACCACCTGCCCTTCAATGAATTTCTCTGTTTGGTAGATATAAATAGAACCAATTATTAGTAATACTAATGAAAATAACATAAT
>CAYIHC010000077.1:0-5631 GCA_964363105.1 Candidatus Woesearchaeota archaeon
ACTTATTACAGTCAAATATTCTTTTGCTTAAAGGCATTTCCACTTTGTTTTTACAACTCTCAGATACTAAAAAACATTGGGCCGAAACGTTTATAAAGCTACTAAAAAGTCAAATTTTATGAATTTAGGCTATTTATAACAATATTAACGAGAATACCTAAATTTACATTAAAATTCACAAAAATATTCAAATCCCCATCAGCCCTAAAATGAGAAAAAGAAGGAAAAGACCTCAAACAAATCTATGTAATAGTGTTTTCTCTCATATTTATCAATCATACTGCCCTGGTGGTGTAGTGGCCTATCTTGATAATCAAGGGCTAATCATCCGACCCTGTCAAACAATAAAATGCAGAACGGTCGGGACCCGGGTTCGAATCCCGGCCAGGGCGATTGGACCGGTAGCTCAGCTTGGTAGAGCACTTGAAACATTGTCATACAAAAAAAATGTTAGTGAAGCTTTTAACCAAGGGGTCGTGGGTTCAAAAGAAAATTTCTTTGAAATAAATTGTTTTAAGGAAAATTAATGAAAATCCCATCCGGTCCAAATAATACTCAAAAATAAAATGGTAACAGACAAAATAGATCCAACAGGACACATTTTTGTGCCGAAACACATACTATTAAGTGAAAAAGAAGAAGAAGAGTTGTTATCAAAATACAATATATCAAGAAAACAATTACCTGCAATTTTGATTACTGATCCATCAATTAAAGGATTAAGTCCAAAAATTGACAGTATTATCAAAATAGTAAGAAAATCAGAAACAGCTCTAAATGCTCTGTATTACAGGGTGGTGGTAAGTGGGAAATAATGATATATTATTGGAAAAATTTTATGAAGAAAACAGTTTCGTAGCCTCAAATATAGCTTCTTATAATAATTTCATCGATGCAGAAATGCAGAGGATAATAGACGAGATGGGGGAGATTATTCCTACAATCACACCCATAGAAATTAAAGAATTCAAAATTAAGTTAGATAAAATTAGCATTACAAAACCTTGGATAGTGGAAGCTGATGGAAGTAAAAGACCCATATATCCAAGTGAAGCAAGAATCAGAAAACTTACATACTCAGCACCAATAACAATTGAAATCAGTGCAATAATCGAAGGTGTTCAAAGAGAATCTTTTGTAGCCCACATTGGTAATATCCCTATAATGCTAAAATCAAAGTATTGCCATTTAATAGATATGAAAAGAGAAGAGTTAATTGAACATGGTGAAGATCCTGATGATACAGGGGGATATTTTGTTCTTAATGGAAATGAAAGGTTATTAATCACAGTGGAAGATCTTGCACCAAATAGATTATTTGTCCAAAAGGCAAAGGTTGGAGCAAGCAAATATGTTGGTAAGCTATTTTCAGAAAGAGGCGCCTTAAGAATTCCGCACACTATTGAACAATTAAAAGATGGAGTGATATATCTAAGTTTTACAAGATTCAAGAGAATCCCAATAATAAATCTCATTAAAGCACTTGGTCTGACAAAAGACAAAGAGATAATGGATCATATATCTGAAGAGAAACAATATGATGAAGTATATCTTAATTTATATAACTCAATGAGTTTTAAAACAGAAAATGAAGCATTGGAAGAATTATCTAAAACAATGATGATGAATCAACCAAAAGAAGTAAAGCTGCAAAAAACAAAGGAAAATCTAGATAGATATCTTTTACCTCATTTAGGTATAAATCCAAAAGATAGAATTGTTAAAGCTATTAATTTGTGTAAAATAATAAAAAAGTTTTTATTGGTTTCTAGAGATAATCTTAAACAAGCTGGTAAAGACCATTATATGAATAAGAAACTTAAGCTTTCGGGTGATCTATTGGCAGACTTATTTAGAGTCAACTTAAGAGTATTAATTGATGATATATTATACAACTATCAAAGATTAGTAAAAAGGGGTAAGTTTAGTTCATTAAGAATATTAGTAAGAGAAAAATTATTAACCGGCAGAATACAAAGTGCGATGTCAACTGGTATTTGGACAGGTGGAAGAAAAGGTATAAGCCAGAATATAGATAGAACAAATTTCCTTGCAACATTGTCTCATCTACAAAGAGTAGTTTCCTTATTAAGCACAACACAGGAAAATTTTGAAGCAAGAGAATTACACGCCACACATTGGGGCAGGTTATGCGCAATCGAAACCCCAGAAGGAACTTCTATAGGCTTAAGAAAAAATTTAGCTAATATGTGCACAATAACTCAAGAAGAAGTGCAGGAAGAAAAAATTAAGAAAAGTTTGGAATCTATTGGATTAAGAGGTGCTAAATGACCGATGTGTATCTAGATGAAAAGTTTATAGGAACCGTTGATAATCCAAAAGAATTTATCTCGACAGTTAAACAAGAAAGAAGAAAGAATAAATTAACCCAAACATTGAATATCTTCCACAATGAAACAAGTAATGAAATCTACATCGAACTATCAAAAGGTAGAGCAAGAAGACCTTTAATTATTATTGAAGAAGGTAAAAGTAAGCTTACAGAAACGCATCTAACAAATTTAAGATTAGGAAAAATTAAGTGGAGTGATTTAATAAAAGAAGGTGTAGTTGAATATGTTGATGCATCTGAAGAAGAAAATTGTTTAATTGCATTAAACGAAGGAGAAATTACATTAGAACACACTCATGTTGAAATATCTCCAATAATTATACTTGGTTTCATAACCTCTCTGGTTCCCTATGCAAATTTTGGACAGAGCGCAAGATTAAACAGAGGTTCAAAAACCCAAAAACAGAGTTTAGGATTATATGCTGCAAATTACCTTTTAAGAATGGACACAGATGTATCAGTTCTACAATATCCTCAAGTGCCTATTGTAAGATCCTTTATGCATGATATTGGAAAATATGACAAACATCCAGCAGGTCAAAACGTAACAATTGCAATTATGAGTTATGAAGGTTATAACATGTCAGACTCAATAATCCTAAACAAAGGATCTATCCAACGAGGTCTAGCAAGATCCTTTTATTTCAGACCATATGCTGTAGAAGAGTTAAGATACCAAGCAGGATTATCTGATGAAATTTGCATTCCTGATAAAGAAATTAAAGGTTATAAAAGTGAGAAAGATTATAGGTATTTAGAAGATGATGGTATTGTTTATCCTGAAGCAGGTCTAAAAACAGAAGATGTTGTAATTGGTAAAACAAGCCCTCCAAGATTCTTAGGGGAATTAGAAGAATTCTCAATTGCTGCAAATATAAGAAGGGAAAGTTCAGTCTCATTAAAACAAGGTGAAGAAGGCACAGTAGATCTAGTTTTAGTTACTGAAAACGAAGAAGGTAATAAATTAGTAAGAGTTAGATTAAGAGAACAAAGAATACCAGAACTTGGAGACAAATTTGCATCAAGGCACGGACAGAAAGGAGTTATTGGTGCAATAATCAACCAGGAAGATATGCCATTTACAGTATCCGGCATTACTCCGGATATTATATTCTCCCCACACTCCATTCCATCAAGAATGACTATTTCACATTTGATTGAGATGCTGGCAGGTAAAGTTGGAGGTCTTTCAGGCAGATCTATTAATGGAACCACCTTTGATGCGGAAAAAGAAACTGATCTCAGAAAAGAACTTTTAGAAATGGGTTTCAAAGACAATGGTGAAGAAAAATTATATAACGGAATAACAGGTGAAGAAATTAAAGTTAATATTTTTGTTGGAAATATGTATTATCTAAAACTTAAACACATGGTTGCTAACAAGTTACATGCAAGAGCCGCAGGTAGAATCCAATTGCTTACAAGACAACCAATAGAAGGTAGAAGTAAAGGTGGAGGTTTAAGACTGGGAGAAATGGAGAAAGACTGTTTCGTAGCCCATGGTGCATCTCTATTGTTAAAAGAAAGATTTGACTCAGACAGAACAATAGTCTATATTTGTGAAAGTTGTGGTATGTTTGCAATTTTTGATGGTTATCGTGGTAAGAAAACATGTTCAAAATGTGGAAGCAATGTAGAAATTAGTGGGATAGAATTAAGCTATGCCTTCAAACTATTGCTTGATGAGTTGAAATCTCTATGCATCTATCCAAAATTAGTGTTAAGGAGTAAATACGAGGTATAAACATGCAGCAAGAATACATCTACAAAAAGATTAATCATATTGTATTTGGGGTATTGAGTCCTAAAATGATTAAAAAAATGGCTTCAGCTAAAGTAGTTACTGCCGAACTCTATGACAAAGAAGGTTATCCTGTTGATGGGGGTTTAATGGACGTAAGACTTGGTGTTATTGATCCCGGTTTAAGATGTAAAACATGTGGTGGAAAATTAAAAGAATGTGTTGGTCACTTTGGCTATATTGAATTAGCAAGACCAATAATCCATATCAAGTTTATGCGTCAGATTATGGATGTTTTACAATGCACTTGTAGAGAATGTGCAAGAGCAATGCTTGAAAACGAGAAAATAGAGGAATATATTAAGACCATAGAAAAATTAGATAAAGAAAAAGGTAGTTTACATAAAAGAAGAAAAATAAAAGAAATTATAGCTGCAATAAAGAAAATAGGAAAATGTCCTCATTGTAAAGCTAAACAAATTAAATTAAAGATTGAAAAACCGTATTCATTTTATGAAAAAGAAAAAAGATTAACCCCTTTGGAAATAAAAGCAAGACTAGAGAAAATTCCTGACAAAGACTTAGAAGTATTTGGAATAAACCCAACATATGCAAGACCCGAATGGATGACTCTAACAATACTTCCAATCCCACCAGTAACAATGAGACCGTCTATCACTTTAGAAAACGGAGAAAGATCAGAGGATGACTTAACTCACAAACTAGGCGATATAGTCAGAATTAATCAAAGACTATTTGAAAATATAAATGCAGGAGCACCCGAAATAATTATAGAAGACTTATGGGACTTATTACAATATCATATAACAACATATATAGACAACACAGTAACTCAAATTCCTCCAGCCAGACATAGATCAGGGCAATTACTAAAAACCCTCTCTGAAAGAATAAAAAGCAAGGAAGGAAGATTTAGACATAACTTAGTAGGTAAACGTGTTAATTATGCAGCAAGAACAGTTATTAGTCCTGATCCTAAAATAAAGATCTACGAAGTTGGTATTCCAATTGAAGTCGCAAAAGAATTAACAAATCCAGAAAGAGTAACTGAATGGAACCTTGAACATTGCAAAGAGCTTGTAAAAGCAGGTCCAAAAAAATACCCTGGTGCAAATTATGTTATAAAAGCAGGCATAAAAAAGAAACAAATAACAACAGACACGCAGGAACAATTACATAAAGAGTTGGAAGCAGGGGATATAGTTGAAAGACATTTAGTTGATGGGGATATTGCTATATTTAACAGACAACCCAGTCTTCATAAAATGTCTATAATGGCACACAAGATAAAAGTATTGCCTGGAAAGTCATTTAGACTAAATCCTGCAGTTACATCACCTTATAACGCAGACTTTGATGGTGACGAGATGAATCTCCACATTCCTCAAAATGAGGAAGCAAAAGCAGAAGCAGATATTTTAATGCAGGTCCAAACACAGATCATAACTCCAAAACATGGTGGAAATGTTATTGGTTGCATGGAAGACTCTATTACAGGAAACTATTTATTAACAAA
>CAYIHC010000078.1:0-5540 GCA_964363105.1 Candidatus Woesearchaeota archaeon
TAAAGAGACAGGAATTCCATTTTCTTTTAAAACAGGAAATGGTTTACAAACAGATCGAACTGTTCTTACAAATTGATAAGTATTTTCATTTGACATTTTTATCAAAAAAATAGTGGTTTAAAGGGTTTATAAAACTTAAGCTATTATTACTATTATTATTTCTTTTCTTTTTCCTGTTTTAAATTTAAATTTTCTGCGTGTAAATTTTTTAAGAACATATCATATTTATGCAAGCGTGCGATTAGATCATTAATCAATCCATTTGCACTTAAGTTATCTATCTGAAGTTCTTTTGGCCCTAGAATCTCTATTGAACTTGGCATAAAGTCAAAGCAAAAACCAATAAGTTGTGCTAATGATTTAAAATTAAGTTCAACATCTGCAAAAGAACTAAAAAGTTTTTCTATTTGTTCTGCAGGAGCCATTGTGGTGTCAAGAACATCCCAATTTTTATTAGTCTTTATGTTGTCCAAAATCATACCTATAGTCTTCTCTACGTGATCTTTTGGAAACCCAACTACTTCCAGTATTATCCTTGTGTGTATTTTCCCACTTTCCATATATCATTGCCCCTAATATCAGTATTAAGAGAACAATAAACAATATGATTGCATAAGATTGAATCCTGTTCTCATTTGATGAATAGACAATTTTTGGCTCGTTTATAATACTTTCTCTTTCTTCGTTAAATTCCGGTTTTAATGTGTTAATAGTTGTTTCTGTTTTAATATTGTAACCCTCTTTTTTTAAAGTGTTTACATTTGGTTCACAATTTTCATTACTTTCTATAAATATTCTTTTTTTATCAAAGGTTGAAATTCCAGAAGCAACAATAAAGTAATTTCCTTCGTTGAATTCATTGTTGCAATTTGATTTAATTTTTAGAGGCAATAATAAAGAATAGTTTATATTTTTAGAATATAATTGTAATTTTAATTTTTCAGTTATATTTTCAACATAAATCGTAATATCGTTGTCTTCATTGATTTCTTTTTTGTAATAAATATTTAATTTTACATAAATAAAACTATCAAAACTTAATTTTCCATAAATTTTTTCTATTCTTATATAATTTTCAACATCTTCTTCATTTTGAATTTCATCTTCTTTGTTTAATATCCATGAACTATTTATCTTTTTCCAAGAAATATCTTCTAATGTGGAAGTGTAAGAAACTAAATCCAATAAGGTATTATTAAATTTTAATTTTATTGTATCTTCATTATTATTTAATGAGAAATCATCTAAACCATTTCTGTATATTTTAATGATTTCATTTTTATTAAGAATAATATTTCCTTCTATGTTTTCTTGCTTAATAAATAACTTTCCGTTTGAATTGTCTTCAAAATAAAAGTTTTCTAAATTTAAAGCATCGCCTAAATTTTTTATTTTAATCCATTCTCCTTTTGGTGGTTTGTCATTATCAGAACCTTCTGGATTAGGCATAAATTCTATGATTTCCAGTTTAATTGTAGTTGGTTGTGTGATGTTTGTTTGATTAATTGTTTCATTTTCTATTGGTTCTTCAATTAAATCAAAATTGTTTTTTCCCGGCTCTCCGTTTTTTATTACAGAAATTGTAAAGCTTCCGTTTAAAGTTTCTCTTATAAAGCTAAAGCCTTCGCTTGAGGTCTCATAATTTATTAGTTCTGTATATATTGAATTTGAAAGGTTAATTATTCCGTTTAAATTACTTAATGAAAAAGAAAACTCCAAAGCTGTTAAGTTTTCATCCCAAAGATTGTTGCTGTTGCCGTATTGTTTTTCAAAACTAAAATTGTCGTTGTCCTTATCTAATAGTTGCCTTACCAAAACAATTGTTTCTTTTGAATTAATCTGTAAATTGGGCAAGGGCTTACTGTTTAAGTAAAAATCCCCGAGATTTGTTGTAAGATTATGCTCATTATACAATTCTATCCATTCCAAATCTTCATCAGGACCTTCTGGATTAGGTATAAATTCTGTAACTATTAAAGCTGAAACTTCAGGAATTATTACAAACAATAAAATAAAGATTAATCGTTTCATATTATTTAATTAGTTATGGTGTTTAATATAATGTAACTGTAAAAATTTAGAAAAACTAAGGTAAAAATTGAAAAGAATAACAAAAAATTTAGAAATTTGAGTTAAAAATCGATATTTTTCTGAAGGATTTCTGGAAATGTTAGAGAAAAAGTTAGTGAATTTTGGTAAGATAATCATATGTCTAAATCGTCCCCTACGTTGTGTATTTTGCTTAACTCTTTTTCTATATTCTCTTTGTATTTTTGTAGGGTCGTAGACCAATTGAGACCTCTTTTGAAAATAAACCACTGCATTTTTCCACCAAGTGCTTTAATATACCTTTCTTCTTCCCATGGTTGCGCTCCTATAGTTAAAACCCAAACTTCTTCTACTTTTTCTTCTTGAAAATACGCTATAATCTTTGTAACCCTACATGAACAGCATTCTACTATTATACTCTTATCTGGCGATTTAGCAAGTAGGTCGGGTATTGATCCGGAGACATTTCTTTCAAAAAATATTTGATTGTTCTCGAAACCAGATAGTTTTAATAAGACCCTTGCGATTTCCTTAAAAGACCCTTGAACTCTATGAGAACTAATTTTGTCATGATCTATTTTGTCCTTTATATCTGGAATTTCAGATTCATACACCAAGATAGCTTCCTTTAAGAGAAATTTTGATAGATCTAACTCCCCCCAATGATCGTAATATCGAGTGTCTCCTTGTATTAATACTTCGAAGATCAAATCCATCCCTTCTTCTAAAGTTTTAAGTCTTATTTGTTTCATTCATTCTTTCTTCCATGAGAATGTCATAAACTGGTTTTGTTTTTTTGATTCTATCTGCCGAAATCGTGAGGTATAACTCTGTCGTTTCGAGACTTTCGTGACCGAGCAGCTCCTGGATTGTACGAAGATCGATTCCTTTTTCCAAGGCATGTGTCCCAAAGGAGTGTCTTAATGTATGAGGGTGGACATGTTTTTTTATTCCTGCTTTTTTAGTAGTTAAGGAAACAAGATGATGAATGTTCCTTGTGGTTAGTTTACCTTTTTTACCACAAAAAACATAATCGCTAGGAGTTAGGTTGCAGAATTCCTCTAGTTCTTTTTTGAGATGTTCTGGGATCCTAAACTGTCTATCTTTCTTACCTTTTGCTTGTCGAATTATACCCATATTCTCCTCGAAATAGAGGTCTTGTTTTTTTAAATTAACCAGCTCCGAAACACGCATTCCTGTGGCGTAAAGCACGTTTAACATGAGTCTTGACTTCCTATTTTTTGGTGCATTGATTAACCTAAAAGTTTCTTCTACTGTTAGAACAGTGGGGATTTTCTTTTCTTTTTTTGGTCTATTGACCTTCAAGGTAGGGTCTTTATCCAAAATATTTGTATAAGCAAATCTGATAGCAGCAAGAGATTGAATATATGTTGAAGATGATTTGTTTGCTAGTTTTTCGGCAATGAAGAATTTGATGTCTTCTTGTTTTACGTCTTCTGGAGTTTTTTTTACTAAATCCAGAAGTTCTTTGTTTACTCTTAAATAATTTCTATTGGTATTTTTTGAATGTTTTATTATTTTTAGTTCGATTTCTAATTTTTTTAAGAATTCTTCCGTGTTCATTCTAACCTCTTTTAGATAGATTATAGCTCTAAAAACGAATATATAAAGATTTCTGAAACTTCTGCTAATCCGCCTTATCGGAAGTTTTTTGCTTATTTGATTAAATAATGTTAGATTTGATAGAATATTTTAAGCGAAGGAGAAATGCTTGTGTTTTGTTAGTTTTAAGCAGACTTTTATGAGGTTTAGGATTTATTGATTAGAAGATAAAACCAGCTATAAAAAAGAGACGGCAGTCAATAACTTACTCGGAAAAGAGGGTTAGGTTTTTAAATTGATAATTGTGTTTGGATTTATGGACCGAGAAACTTTAGAAAGATTTAGAACGCTTTATTTGGCTGGTCGAATAGAAGAGATTTTAAAGGTGTTAAATGAAATGGATAGATTGAGAAGTAGAATGTCCTGGTCTGGAGAAAACCGTAGGGGGTTTGTTGAAGATAGAATTCCTTTGCCTGTGGGGGAAAGGGTTGATGCTGAAGATGAACTTTTGAGGTTGATGGAAAAGTCTAATTTAAGAAGTTATAAGGAAGGAGGTAAAAAGCCGGATTTTATAGGGGTTTATGATTAAAATATTTAAGTATTTATTAGAAATTTATGTGATTAAATAATGTTGTTTTTGCTTAAAAGCTTTAGCTTAGAAAGGTTTAAAAGTGTTGTAATTTGATTTTTTGAATATGAATGAATTTTCATTTAACTATGGTAGTGGGGAATTATGCTTAAGATATGAAGGCTCTTTAGATCGAGCGTTGAGTAATTGGTTATACTCTCCTTCAATGGGGCCTGATGGTTATCCTTTGAGGAATGCTTTTGCAAGATCTAATTTAGGGACTAAAATGGGGGGTTTAAATCCAAATCTACCTATAAAACAAGTCTCACAAATTAAAGAATTGCAACTTGCTATATTAAGACATCTTTTAGTTGAGGATGCGGAATTAGCTGTAAAAATATGTGGAAGGCATAGAGATAGAACGGAAGTTGAAAAAATGAGAAAGTTAACTGGGGTCTTAAAAGAGAGGGGAGATGGAAAGTTGGTAACTGATTTTATTGAAAAATGTGAGGGATTAAGTGTTGTTCGTGGTGTTGTTGGTTGTAATGGAAGAGTAATCTCTGGCCATAAAACTACCCCTGATGAATCTTACTTAAATAACGATTAGAAAGATTTTAAAAATATTTGTTTAGAGGTAGATTAATGAGATATTATGGGAAACAACTTTCTGTAAGTTTAGAAAATGGGTATATGTTACTAAAATATCCTAATATGGGTAGACGTATAACTGTTAGTGGGACAGATACCTTTGTTGTTCGCAACTTAATTGATAATTTAGAAGGAAGGGAATATCCGCCTGTTTTAGATCTTTTGATTTTAAATGGGGATTATCCTTTAATTGGACAAGTTATAAGGGCTTTAGAAAGAAGTTCACGTTTCCCTCAAGGAAGAAGGGGAAAACGAGGAAAGTTAGATATTTTAAGTATGACTTATAGCAAACTTACCAAAGGAACTGAAATTCGAGAGGGAAAACTTGAAGAAGTGATAATTTTGATTGAGAGAAAAATTGCAATTTTAGAGGCTAGAACAACTAAAAAATGAGGGGTTAATAGTGTTGGTTTAAGTGTTTTAGCTTAGGATTATTAATGTTTGTAATTTGATTAAATCTTTTGCTTTTTTCTAAAATTATTTAATTCTTAGAAATCTCTTTAATTTTCTTCCTTCAATTAGGATTAAGTATGCTAAAATTGTTGTTATTGTTGCTAAAAAATATTGGGAAAAACCTATAAGTATACCAATGCCTGCTATGAAGAATAAGGAAGCTGCTGTTGTAATACCAATAATCTTGCCTTTCGAGTGTAAAATCGTGCCTGCACCTATAAATCCCATACCTGTTATTATTGCGGCTGCTATTCTTGTA
>CAYIHC010000079.1:0-5534 GCA_964363105.1 Candidatus Woesearchaeota archaeon
TAAAGAGACAGGAATTCCATTTTCTTTTAAAACAGGAAATGGTTTACAAACAGATAGAACTGTTCTTACAAATTGGATAGTATCTTCATTTGACATTTTTATCAAAAAAATAGTGGTTTAGATGGTTTATAAAACTTTCTGTTTTGTTACTACTTTAAAAGAGTGTTGAGTTTAAATTCTTAGGGGTAGTTTTTTAAATTTGAAGAATCCTTACTGATTGTATGGACTCAATATTACAACATTATTCAAGAAAAGATATACAGAAAGCCATTCTAAGTATTGCCAAAAACAGAGAGGTTGTTGCCAAGTTTAAAGGAGATAGATTCAACAGAAGACCTGATGTTTTGTTACATGAAGCAGATATTCTTGAATTAGCAAAACAAGGAGCAACTTCTTTTCATATGTCTGTTGAAAGATGGACTGATCCATTAAAATTAACACAAAGCATGGGCAAAAGAGAAATGGATCAATTAAGATCTGGGTGGGATTTATTATTGGATATTGATTCCAAGTTTGTTGAATATTCGAAAGTTGGAGCTTATTTAGTTGTGGAAGCATTAAAGTTTTATAATATTAAAGATATATTTGTAAAATTTTCCGGGGGATCTGGTTTTCATATTTTAGTTCCTTTTGAGTCATTTCCACTAAATGTGAATACTTTTGAAACAAAATTTTTATATCCTGAAGGGGTGAGAGTGATTGCTTCTTATTTAAAAGAAATGATATATTCTCATTTGAGCGAGCAGATTTTATCCTTGAATACTATAAGTGAAATTTCAAAGATATTAAATATTGAGATGAAAGATTTGTTAAATGAACGTGGTTTTAATCCTTTTTCTGTTGTAGACATTGATTCGGTTTTAATATCACCGAGACATTTGTTCAGGTCGCCTTATTCAATAAATGAAAAAACAGGTTTAGTAAGTGTGCCAATATCTCTTTTGAAAATAAAAAATTTTGCTTTGAAAGATGCAAAGATTACAAATGTTGATGTTGATAGTGCTAAGTATTTACAAGACCTTAAGGGTGAACCTGGAGAGGCTGGAAAATTAATATTGCAGGCATTTGACTGGGCAATGAAGAATAAAAAAGAGGATATAAATGAACTTAATAAAGCTAAAGAGTTTACTGTTCCTAAAGATGCTATTTCTTCTGATTTTTTCCCACCTTGTATTAAGATTGCATTACAGGGTTTGAAAGATGGGAAGAAGAGATTTGTTTTTATTTTAATTAATTATCTAAGATCTCTTGGATGGAATGTGGATAGTATAAAAGATTTTATATTAAAATGGAATAAAAATAATTCTGAACCATTAAGAGATGGGTATATTTTATCTCAAATATCCTGGGCTTCAAGACAAAAACCAATATTGCCGCCTAATTGCGATAATAAAGCGTATTATGTTAATATAGGGATTTGTAAACCTGATAATTTATGTAATTTAATTAAAAATCCTGTAAATTATTCAATAAGGAAGAGCAAATTTAATAATAAAACTAAGAAGAAAAAGTAAATATTAGATTTATTGTTCTAACAACCATTTCCAAACAGGTTTAATTATAATCTTTTTACCCTCAATATTAAATTCATCCTCTTGGTCATAGGTTAAAATTAAGCCTTCTTTTAGTTTAAACTTAAGCATGGCAGAAATGAGACCATTGATTTCTCGTTCTTTATTTGCTTCGTCTATTTTGTAGCATACCTGGATAGCCTTTATGATGCTTTCTCTTTCTTTGATTATAAAATCACATTCATTTTTTTCTTGGAAATAGAAGATATCTTTAAATTTTCTCCTTAAACCTAAGAATACAACATTTTCGAGCATTTTTCCTTTATCTTTTGAAAAAGTAGTTGAAGTATTATAAGAAAGACCATTATCTATAGAATAAACTTTTTTTGGATTTACCTGTTGTTGTTTGAAAGAATAGCTAAAACGAGGAATAGTAAAAATTAAGTAAGTATTCTCAAGATAATAAATGTAGTTGATTACGCTCTGAATCGCCTTCACATTAAAGGCTTTTTTTATAGAATTATACGAAAATTCTTTTCCAACATTACTAACTAGAAAGAGAGTGATTTTAGTCAAGATGCCTGTGTTTTTTATTCCGAACCTTACTACAACGTCTTTTGTTATGATATCGGTTAACAAACCTTGATGTATTAATGGATTTTCTTTTTTTAGATATTCTGGAAAACCACCAAGATACAAATACCTTTCAAAAGAAGCTATAGATGGATTTTCTTTTTTTAGATCCAAAAATTCGTTAAAAGAAAAAGGGAACAACTCTATCTGGAGATGTCGCCCTGTTAATTTTGTGCCTAGTTCTTTACTTAAAAGAGAGGCATTAGAGCCTGTAATGACAATTCTTTCTTTTTTATCAATAAGGTATCTTATAAATTTCTCCCATTTACTTATGTTCTGGATTTCATCAAAAAAATAGATTCCATTTTTACCATATATTTCTTTCATTAAGACCTCAACCTTATTGAAGTCTGCAAGTTCAAAGTTATCTAAGCGTGGATCTTCGAGATTTAAGTAATATCCTTTTTTTTGTTTTAGCAACAAGTGATTAAGTAGTGTGCTTTTTCCACACCTTCTTACTCCTGTAATGACCAAGGCGAAAGATTCATCTATTTTGAGCTCTTTTTCTTTTTCCCTTGAAGTTCCGGGATCTAGTTTTTCTATAGTATCTTTTTGGGAGAGTATTACTTCTGCCAGTATTTCTTTGGATATCATAAAGGTTAAGTTGTGTGACCACGTATATAAATGTTTCTATTGTGGATAGAAACTATCTTCTATTGAGGATAGAAACTATTGTTTTTACTTTTTAAAAGTAGTTACGCAAGGTATATATACTAAGAAATTAACTTTGTTTAATATGGTTAAAAAAGAGCTTTTTCTTTCAAAAAGAAAAACTTCGGAAAAAGAAAAAAGTGGTGATGTTGAGAAGTATTTATTTATTGGATTTATAATTGTTCTATTGAGTGTTATTGCTGTAAATTTTTATTCTTCTGAAAGTGATACTGGAATTACTGGGGAAGTTGTTAGGGTTTGCGGGGATGGTAAATGTAGTGCAGAAGAAAAACCCGGAAAACCTTATTATTGTCCCCGAGATTGTAAAACTGCACCAACAAAACCAACTCCTGTAAAAAATCAGGGAAAATCTTTGGATTTATCGAGAAAATATTGTCAAGATATGGATTCTTGGTATCAATATAAAAAGATAGATGGGAAAAAAGTAAAACCTTTATGTGGGAATTGTAAAATGAATCTTGGTGAGGAATGTGAAATGCCTATGTTTTACAACAAGGGTTGGTGTGGTAGTTACAATAAAAAAGGTGAAATCATTTGTAAATATGCTTCCTGCGGTAACGGTATAAAAGAAAGTGAGAGTAATTGGGGTGTGGAAGAATGTGATGATGGAAATACAGATTATACCGATAAATGTATTAGATGTAAAACTGCAAGATGTGGGGATGGTTATGTCCAAGTTGGAGTAGAGGAATGTGATGATGGAAACAGGGATAATTATCCATGTAATGAGAAGTGTGAAAAAACTTGTCCTGAAGGATATAAGAAAATAGGGGTTCCTTGTAGTATTAACAGCGTGACTGGTGCTTTTGTTGGTGTGACTGGAATGCAGACTGCAAAATGTTCGGAATGTAAACAAGTATGTGGGACACAAAAAAGGGAGGCTTGTGAAGGGTATGCAGATGCTGAATGTCAGGCAACCAAAAGTCATGTATATGGGCATAAGTGGTCAGAGGTAACTGAAGGTTACTGTTGGGGACCTTACAAATACAATAGGTGGGTTTATTCTGTAAAAGATGGAATAGTAGAATTGGAAATTAAAGAAAGAATAGATAAACAGTGTTATTGTAAAAAAGAATTGCCGCCTTGTAAGTGCACAATGGACGGTAAAGATGGTGTTTGTTCTCTTGAAAACTATAAGTTTGCTGGGTGTTACAAGAAGTCCAGCTTTATTCCTACCGATTACAAACATTTTTCTGAGGGAGATGAGTTTTGTTTATCTACTAGTTTAGAACTTGTGGGGTATGAAGGTGAGGTTTATTGTTATGCAGAACCAAAATATGCAAAACCGTAAAAAAGAATTTTGGGGTGATAAGATAATTCAACCACCGAGAGAACAATGCGATGAGGGTTATTATGGAAGTGATAGATGCACTTCGTGGTGCGAAATAATCTAAGACGAGTAAGATTCATTAAAAGGTATAAGAGATTTCTTTTAGAATTCTTTTGAAATTTCTTAAATTATAATCTTCTTTATAGCACTTAACCAATTCTCTTATCTTCTCTTTATCAACTTTAAATAAATCCAATTTTAAAATATACTCTATAAACTGGGAAACATTTTTAGGTTTTAAAGAATATTTGCACCTTTCAAAGTCAATCATTATGGGTTTTAAAGTTTTAGTTATAATAATGTGCTTATACGGATTAGTTAATTCAAATTTATTTACCTTTAATTTATCTAAAATAAAGCATTGGTTTAAACAATTTAAAAGAACTTTTTTTATATCTTTTCTATCTGCATTTTTTAAAAATTCTTCAATAGTTAAACCTTCAATATATTCTTCAATTAGATAATCTTTACCAAAACTGATTAATTTAGGACCAATTTTATGTTTGTTTAACAATTTAAGCCATTTTACTTCGTTCTGTATTGTCCATTCCTTGGCTATTTTTTTAACATAGTTCTTGTTTTTTATTCTTACTAAATAAACCGTGCTTCGCTTTCCTTTGGATAGATATTGCATTTTATCGAGAGATACAGAAAACTATATAAAGTATGTTCCTAAGTATAGTATTTGTAAAAAGAGGTTAGAATGGTAAATAAAAGAATTTTGATAATACTGCTCGTGATTGTGTTATTTACTAATTTAGCTTTAGCCGAGTTTAATCCTCAAAAAGGTGTGAATTTTCTTGTTTCAAAAGTAAGCAGTGATGGAAGTGTAGAGGGAGATATTATAAAAACAGGTTTTGCTGCTTTATTATTTAATAAAATTGGGGCAAGAAATGAGGCTGAAAAAGCAGGTGATTTCCTTAAATCAAAAGAAGATAGTTCTGGATGTTTTCCCTCTTCAAGCTGCAAGATAAAAGATACAGCTATAGCAATTATTGCCTTGACTAATCTAAACAGAGATGTTGAGAAAGGTTTGGATTTTCTTAAAAAGGCACAATCAACAGGTTTAGGAACAAGCCAGTTATTATTACAGGTTGCAACAAGCGGGAAGGGTAACTGCACTGCAAGTTTTGAGATTAATGGACAAAGTTTTAAAAAATCATTTTTAATTGATGAAGGAAGATTTTCAAGCTGTGGTAATGTGAATTTTCTTGACTTAAACAGCAATTGTATTAAAGGTGGGTTAGCAAGCGGTTTTCCAGGAACAGAAGTGCAGATTGACTGCAGTGATGTTTCAAGTTCAACTGTAATTGGAACAATATTCAAAAAAAATAATGATGTTTTCTTAGGGGAAAGTTTTAATTCAAAAATAGCAAAGATTATTGTTG
>CAYIHC010000080.1:0-5457 GCA_964363105.1 Candidatus Woesearchaeota archaeon
TAGTAAGAAATGAACAGATGAAGCAGCAGTGCAGGTGCAGTAAGATAGCTACAATCTGGGGGTATTGCTTGGTTGAACAACTTTGCTAACGATTCTAGGTTCAACACTGACGACTGTAACCTTGACAACCATAACAACTCCTTGCGTGGAATAATCTGGACAAGCCAAGACATTTTAATAATGAAAACACACAAAAATCTCTGGGATAAGCTTTGTAGTTATGAAAATTTAGAATTAGCTTATAAAAAAGCAAGGAAAAATAAAAGCAAAAAACCATATGTTTTAGAATTTAAAAGAGATCTACCAAAAAACCTCAGTGATCTGCATTTTGAATTGATGTCACAAACATACACACCAAAACCCCTAACAACTTTTATAATAAGAGACCCAAAAACAAGAAAGATTTCAAAATCAGATTTCAGAGACAGAATAATCCATCATGCATTAGTTAATATTTTAGAGCCAATCTTTGATAAATCTTTTATTTATGATTCCTATGCAAACAGAAAAACCAAAGGAACATTAAAGGCAATTCAAAGATTCGATTGTTTCAAAAGAAAAGTCTCAAGGAATAACACAAAATCTTGTTATGTCTTAAAAGCAGACATAAAACATTACTTTGAAACTGTAGACCACGAAATATTAATTAAAATAATAAAAAGAAAAATAAAAGACGAAAAAGTAATCTGGTTGATAAAACAAATATTAAATAATTTCAGTTCTTTCCCGAAGCTTTCTTCCCAAGAAAGGCTCAAAGGAATGCCTTTAGGTAATCTAACATCTCAGTTCTTTGCAAATATTTATCTAAATGAGTTAGACCAGTTCATCAAACATAAATTAAGATTAAAACTTTACATAAGATACGTAGATGATTTCGTAATTCTCCGCAATTCAAAAGAAAAACTAAAGAGAATAAAGAATACAATAAACAGATTTTTAAAAATAGATTTGAAATTGGAATTGCACCCAGATAAATCAAAGATTTTAATCTTAAAGCAAGGCATTCAGTTTTTAGGCTTTAGAAACTTCTACTATCATAAATTATTAAAGAAGTCAAATTTAAAAAAAATAAAAACAAGATTAAATTGCTTTGAAAAACAATTCAGATTAGGTTTATTAGATTTTGACAAGATCTACGCAACTTTTGAAGGTTGGTTAGCCTACACAATGAAAGCCAATACTATTAAATTAAGAACAAAATTCATTGAAGATTTTGAAAATAAATTCCCAAAAGAAGTTTCATCCATAGAGGTAAACAGATTAATAAAACTAACAAAGAATAGTTCTTCTCAGTGTCCTAAATACAAATCTTTCACTAAGTTACTTTGTGCTAATTCAGGTCCGCCATGCAAAGCAATTTTTCCTTGCTCTAAAACATAAGCCTTATTACAAATCTTAAGAGCCATATGTGCATTTTGCTCAACCAAGATAACTGTAACGCCTTTTTTATTAATGTCTTTTATTTTTTCAAAAATCTCAAGCATGGTTTTAGGAGCTAAACCTAAACTTGGCTCATCCATTAATATTAATTCAGGCTTCAACATTAATGCTCTTCCTATCGATAACATTTGTTGTTGTCCGCCGGATAGAAAAGTTGCCCTTTGGTGTCTTTTTTCTTTCAAGATTGGGAAAAAATTATAAATTTCATTAATCCTTTGTTTTACAATTCGATTGTCTTTAACAGTATAAGCCCCCATCTCTAAATTTTCCTCAACAGTCATAGTTTGGAATACTATTCTTCCTTGTGGCACATAAGCAATTCCATACCTTACAATTTCATACGGTTTTTTATTGGTTATACTTTTATCTTTGAAAATTACTCTTCCATTATCAGGTTTTATTAATCCAAAAATTGTTTTTATTGTAGTAGATTTCCCAGAACCATTTGGCCCAACAATAGCTACCAAATCACCAATTTTAACTTCCAAGTTTATGCCGTGTAATATTTTTAAATATCCGTAACTTGCTTCTAAATTCTCAACTTTTAATATCATGATTTCACCAAACTATCTTAACATCCCCCGATTCCTTTATATTAGCATCTTTTGTAATAACAACAGCATTTAAAATTTTTGCTGTAGCAACGATTATTCTATCATGCATTTCATTAATTCTGATTAGCCTCTCACATTCGATTATTATTTCTAAATCAAGATTATATAAAACAAAATTTTGTGCATTTTTAATAACTTCAATAAATTCTGAAAACCCCTTCTGAAATTTTTTCTTTTCACAGACAAAAAGCAATTCAGCTAATACTATTGTGGGTATCAATATCACAGCTTGCCTATTTTCAGCCAATAAAAATATCGCCTTAGCTTTGTCAGAAAGATTACTATCTTTAGTCAAAAACCAGATTAGACTATGAGTATCTGTTAAGTAAAGCATTATGATGATGGAAATAATGATTTTTTAGCAAGGGCGATATCTTCATCTGTAACTTTCAACCCCTCTAACATCCCTTCTATTTTTGCAATACCCTTATGGGGTTTAACCAAAACTATGGTTTTTAAATTATTCAATTCATTTTCTATAACTTCAAGTTTTTTTGTTATAAGTTGTGTTTCCATAAAATTATAAACACGTATCTGTTTATAAAACTAACTCTTGCTTTTCTCCTGCGTTGGTCCATGACATTTGGCACCCTCTTTAAACACTCCTTTGTGAGTGTAAAAATGAGGTGGTCCAAGTGGAACAGAAAATTACAAAAAAGAGAAAGGGTGAAATAAGGAGGGAGTTTCTGAAGTTAAAATTAAACAGTGGGAAAAGTAAGCAAGATACAACAAACATTACAGCAGGAGATAAGTTACGGTCATAACGATTTAAAGAAAGGCCACCTATGAGTCTTGATGGATTAACCCCTGCCGAAGTATATTTTGCATTTCATAAATTGTTTTAAAGAAGGTTAAAATTAAGGAATAAAAAGGTGACAAATGTATTGGACTAGTGCACTCTTGCTTTTCTCCCCTAAATAAGCCTCTAAAACTTTAGGGTTGTTTTGTATTTGTTTTGGTGTTCCAACTGCAATCTCTTGCCCGCCATCTAATACAACAACCTTATCCGCTAAATTCATTACAAACTTCATGTCATGCTCAATAAACAATATTGTTTTTCCTTCTTTTTTCAATTTTAACAAAACATTTTTAATTTTCTCCCTCATTACAGGATTAACACCAGCAACAGGCTCATCCAACAATAACAAATCTGCTTCTGTAGCTAAAATTCTTGCGATTTCTAATAACTTCTGCTGTCCATAACTTAAATTTTTTGCTAAATGATCTTTTTTATCTTCCAGTCCAACAACTTTTAAAAATTCCAAACACCTCTCTCGATTAGATCTTTCCTCATGTTTGATAAATCTCGGTTTAAATAAAGTAACAAAAAGATTATCAGCTTCCTTGTGCTTAGCTAATAATAAGTTATCCATAACGCTCAATTTCGGAAATAATCTTATTAATTGAAAGGTTCTTGATAGCCCTTGTTGTGCAATCCGATAAGGCAATAAAGTATCTATCGGTTCTCCCTTGAAATGTATATGTCCTTTGTCAGCTTTAATTAATCCTGTAATTAAATTAAAAACCGTAGTCTTCCCAGCACCGTTAGGACCTATTAACGCAACAATTTTGTTTTCTTCTACCTCAAAATTACAATTATTCACAGCCTTTATTCCATCAAAGCTTTTTTCTAAATTTTTAATTTGTAATAGCATTTTTCTCCTTTGCTTCGCCTGAAATTCCCTGCGGTCTTTTTATCAACAACAAAATTAACAATCCAGCATATATCATTTGTCTTAAAGCACCAATTGCAAAACTTGGTAAAGGTAAAAACCTCAATGGTTCAGGCAATAAAATTAATATTATTGCACCGATTATTGAGCCTTCAACAGAAGCTAATCCCCCCACAATCACCATTGAAATTATTAATATAGACTCTAAAATTGAAAAACTCGAAGGATCTATAAAAGTGATATAATGTGCATACAAGCTTCCAGCAACACCAGCAAAAAAAGCAGATAGCATTAAGGCTTGTGTTTTATATCTTACAACATTCTTCCCCAAGCTTGCAGTTACTAATTCATCCTCCCTTATTGATTTCAAAACTCTTCCGTAAGGGGAACTCACAATATGTTTCGTAAATAAATATACGATTAGTAGAAACACCAATACTAATATTAAATAACTAAATCCAGAAAAAGTTATTCCAAATAAATACGGTTTAGGTATTCCTGGTAATCCTAATGGCCCTCTTGTTAATGAAGTCCAATTCCTAAACACATTCTCAACTATGATTGCAAAACCTAATGTAGCAATTGCCAAATAATCTCCTCTTAATCTTATTGTAGGAATTGCTAATAATAAACCAAACAAGCTTGCAACTAATCCACCAATTAACAACCCCCACCAAAATGATAAACCAAAATTTAATGCCAATAATGCAGAAGTATAAGCACCAACCCCATAAAAAGCAACATGCCCGATATTTAATAATCCTGTAAATCCCATTGCCAAATTTAAACTAATACTTAAAATTCCATAAATTCCAATTAAGATGAATAAATGAATCAAATAAGCTTCAAATGCCATTTATCCAGACACCTCTTCTCTCGTCTTAACTCCAAAAATCCCGCTTGGCTTAAATAACAAAAAAATAATTAAAATTACAAAAGCAATCGCATCTTTATATCCTGAAGGTAAATACCATATCCCTAAATTTTCAACAATACCAATTAAGAATCCACCAATTAAGGCAGCAGGCACATTCCCTATTCCCCCAATAACACTCGCAGTTAATCCTTTTAATATTACCACAAACCCCATACTATGCTCTAAGTTTTGTTCTAAAGCAACTAAAATTCCAGCCACGCCAGTTAATATTGCAGAAAGAATAAATGTTTTTGTTATAGTTTTCTCAACATTTATCCCTAAAGTAGAAGCAATCTGCGGATTGTCGGAAGTTGCCCTCATAGCTTTCCCTAATCTTGTATGGTTCATGAACAAATACATTAATAAAAATAAAACCAAAGAAACAATAATTAAAACAATCTGAACCTTTGTTATTATTGCACCAAGAAATTCATAGCCCTTGGTTATTGGCAGACCAAAAGTTCTTACCTCAGCACCAAACAATAATAAGATTACACCCGTAACAAACAAGAAAACTCCAAAAGAAGCTAATAAAATAATAAATGTGCTCGCCTTTCTTTTTCTCAGAGGTCTATAAACTAAAGAATTAATCAAAACTACCACCATTCCTGCCACTACTAATGCTAAAACAAAGCTTAATCCAAAGTTTAACCCCAAGGTCACATTAAAAAAATAAGCTGAAAAAGCAGAAACAACAAATATTGCACCAGGGCTTAAATCCATAAATTTTACAATATTAAATATTAATGAAAAGCTGGCAGCCATCAAAGCATAAATTGCCCCTGCGATTATTCCATTTACAATCAATTGAGTT
>CAYIHC010000081.1:0-5406 GCA_964363105.1 Candidatus Woesearchaeota archaeon
GTGCTATAGTTAATACTGTAGAGGCTAAACAGACTAAAATGTGTGTTCTTAAACCAGCTGCCCTATGAATTTTTTCTCTTTCGTAGCCTACTAAACTTGCCAGGATTACTGCTAAAATAAGCTTAAAAATTGTCTCTAGAATCATTTTCTACCTCTTTTTTAATAGATTTTTCCTGTGGGAGTAATAATTTGCCTCTTTCTGTTATAGACAGGAATATTTGCCTTCCTTTTCTTGTTTTTTCTATAAAACCTAATTCTTCCATGTTTTTAACAAAGATAGATATCATTGGTTTTATGTCTTCATAGGCTTTATCAGGGTATAAATCTTGAGTTATGAATTTCATTGGAAGCCAACCTGTATTTGATTCTTTTAATAAGACAGATAACCTTAGAAAGAAGGATTTTTGGGTTTCTGTTAGAGAATCAAAGGCTCTTTGCCAGACTTCAAGCTTTTCTTTTTCTGAAGGATGAGATATAATTTCCCTTGGTTTTTCAGGAAGTTGTTTTATTGGTTGGATAGGTTCTTTTGTTAGAGCAATGTGTGAGACTGTTTCTAAGACACCTTCAATTCTATTTAATCTTGCAAATATTTCATTGAATCTATTTTCAGTTGATATTTGAGATGTTGCTAATCTATTAATATCTCCTTTAACATTTGAAAAAGAATTTTTTAATGCATATTGTAGTAGCTGCCACTTGTAACTAAATTCAATTTCCCTCTTTTTTCTCCAAAAAAACATAGAATATAAGTATTAAGCTTCTATTTAAAGATTTTTATATTATTGAGAGTTAATTAACGGTTAAGTGATGGTTAAGTTTGTTATTTTTGGCTTTAAATGTGTTTAAATATCTTTATAGCAACCGTTAATTAACGGTTAATTAACGGTTAAGTTAATTAAGTTAACGTTAACTTAACTATTTATCACGAACTTTTGTTAGTTTTGATTGGTATTTTAGTATCAGAATTAAATGTCAAAAAGAGTTTTTTGATCTTTTGTTGAATTTCTTAGGGCGAGTAATTTGTGTAATAATTTAAGATCTTGAAATTCCTGTTTTAGTATGAGTGAGACTTTTCTGTTAAAAAAACGTTCTTTTATTATTGGTGCTTTTTTGTTTAAAAGGGACATTACAATTACACGGATTGTGTTTTCTGAGAGTTTTAGTCTTTGGGCTATATGAGAATAAGAAGTATCCAGATTTTCTGAGTTTAAGTCATGAATTGCTAAAAGAAGTGATATCTCCCTGTCTGTGAGAGATGTGAGGGTTCTTGTAAGCTCTTCTTTTAAGTCTGTAATAATAGAAGTGAGTGTTTGTGAGGGATTTTCGGAAGATTGAGTGTTAAAAGGAGGGATTAGGGGTGTAGTTTGATCAAGATTGTTGGAAGTGAGAGTTCTATCCCTGATATTTTCAGGTTCTATTTGTGAAAAGTCTTCATTTTTTTTAAAGTTTTTGTCTGTTCGGTTAGAAGTGAGAGTTACTAGATGTATATTTTTAGGTAAGATGGGTTGTTTGTTAGTTATGTTTAGATCTTTTGTTATTTTTTCTGAAGTGAGAGTTTGCTTAAGCAGATTTTCTTCGTTTTTAAGTGTTAGATTTTCGGAAGTGAGATTTTCTTCTTCCCTTTCAGGAAGTGTGTGTTGATTGTTATAGTGGTTTGGTGAAAATTGGCTGAATTTTTCTTTTAAGTCTTCAGAAAATTCGTCTGAGAACTCGTGTTTTATTTTGTAAGTGATTGGGTGTGTTGTTGGTTGTTGTTTATCGTTGTTTAGTATTGTTGTGTGTTGTTGGTTGTTGTTTATCATTGTTGGTTGTTGTTTATCATTGTTTAGAACCCCTTTATTTCCAGTGGAGAAATTAAAATCGTTTTTTTCTTCCTTATTTTGTAGAATTAAGGCTTTTATATCCTCTAAAGTTGAATTTATTTTGTTTAAATCGTTTAATTTTGAATTTAAAACTAATTTTAACTCATTTACGTCGTTTTCTATCTTTAAATTGTGCTCTTTTGCTTTTTTAAAAGATATTTTAACGTTTTCCTTGAAATAAAGGTCATTTTCAACCATAAAAACCCCTAGGATAGAATACAGTTTGGGTTTAAAATGATTGTTGTTCGTTTATGATTGTTTAGCATTGTTTATGATTGTTTATGTGTGTTGTTGTTTGTTGTTTAGATAGTTTTTTGTAGACTGTTTAAAAAATTAAATAAATATTAGATGAAAGAGAAAGAGTTAGCCTACATAGTTGCTAACATCAGTTTTAGGCTTTAAGGCTGGTAACTGTATTTGTGGTGGAAGACCTACTTCCTGAGTTAAATGCAAAGCCATTATATTTGCCTTAGTAAAGATAAAATTTAAGACTTTTATAGCTATTTCTGATGGTAATTTTTTATCTTTTTTCCAGCTATTTAATAGATCTTTAGCTTCTTTTTCTTCAGAAAGATAAGAAACATGGCCTTTTAGGTTTAAAATACCAACCTTAGGTTCGTATTCTGTTGAAAACTCAAATAAAATACGAAGCATTTCTTTTTTTCCTTTTTCTAAGGGAAAATCATCTTTTTCAATACCTTTGATTTTGATATCATTCTTTATATTTATTTGTCCTTTTGGTAGAGCTGTTTTTTCTACACTTAGACTGTCAAAGTTAAATCCTACAATTGTCATTTTTTAACACCTCGCAAAGTTAATGTGTATTTGATATAAATCCTGTTTTTAAAGGTTTATGTTTTAAGAAGGTGGGATTTTAGACGGTGGCATTTGGTAAGATAAGCTTTATTCGGTTAAAAGAACTACATTTCTTTAACTTCTTCTATCCCCAAGAGAGATAAACCTGATTTAATTGTAATTCCATAAGCTTGAACTAATGCCAATCTTGAAGCTTGTAATTCTTTAGATTCTGCACTTATTACAGGATATTTTTCGTAAAAAAGATTGAATAAAGAAGCTATTTTAAAAAGATATTCTGTTAAATAATGTGTTGTATACATCTTTGTTGATTTTTCAAGTATTAATGGAAATTCACCTAAGAGTTTTATTAAGTCAAGAATTTCTTGTCCTTTTAGCAAAGAAGTGTTGAGTTTTGGTTTTATTTTAGATTTATTTAATATTTTATTTGCCCTTACCAATGAATATTGTAAATAAGGTCCTGTTTCTCCCTGAAAAGAGATTGATTCTTGTGGATTAAAAGTGATGTTTGTTGTTGTTGAAAATTTAAGTAAGTGACATTTTAAAGAAGATAGAGCTATTTTTTCAGCTAAATTTAAATTATTGTTTTGTCGTTTTTTTAGTTCTTCTTTTGCCATGTTTGTTAATTCGTCTATTAAATCATCTGCGTCTACTACTGTGCCTTCTCGTGATTTCATCCTACCTTCAGGCAGTAATACCAAACCGTAGCTTAGATGATGACAAGATTTAGCAAATTTGAAATTTAATAACTCTAAAATCTTGAAGAGAACCTTGAAATGGTGGTCTTGTTCAGATGCTGAAACAATTATATAAGAATCTGCCTTAAAATCATTGTGTTTTAGTTTTGCCAAGTATAAGTCTTGAGTAATATAAATTGATGTGCCATCTTCCCTTAACAATATTTTTTTTCCTAAATCGCCCAAATCAATTATTATTGCGCCTTTCTCATCTTTTTGGAATTTTCCCTGTTTAAATGCGTTTAAAACCAAATCTTTGCCTTTTTTGTAGATTTTGCTTTCAAAATAAGTTTTATTAAATTTTAAACCAAACCTTTTATACGTTTCATTAAAGCCTTTTAGAGCCCAAGAATTCATTTTCTTCCATAGACTTATTGTTGATTTATCGCCTTTTTCCCATTTTCTTAATAATTCTAATGCTTCCTGTTCTAATTCTTGGTTAAGTTTAGATTTCTGTGCAAATAAGACATAGAAATCACCTACAAAGTGGTCTGACTTTTTGTTTGGTTGTTTGTTGTTGCCCCATTTTTTGTAAGCTAACATAGATTTACAGATGTGAATGCCTCTATCGTTGTTTAAGTTGACTCTTATAACTTTATATCCTTGAGATTCTATAATTCTCGAGATAGATTCGCCTAAAGCCATGTTTCTTAGGTGACCTAAATGTAGTGGTTTGTTTGTATTTGGAGAGGGGAATTCTATAACTACTTTCTTTTTATTTGATTTTTTAAAACCGTATTTTTCCTTTTCTTTTAATATTTTGGTTAAGATTTGCGTTGTTATAGTTTCGTTGTTAAAAAAGAAGTTTAAATAAGGTCCAATAACTTTAATTTCTTTTATTAGTTTATTTGGTTTTAGCTTTTCTTTTAGTTCTAGGGCTATAAGTTTGGGATCTTTCTTTAATAATTTAGATAATTGGAAACAAGGTAGTGATATATCACCTAAACTTGAATTGGGTGGGTTTTCTAGTAGGTTTAGGATTTCTATTTCTTTTAGAGGTAATATCTTTTTTAATAAGTTTGCTACTTCTTGTTTTAATTCCATTCTTTTGAAATGAAAAGGAGATATTTAAAGTTATTTGATTAGAGGTTAATAATTTTGTAACCACAGACACCCAAGTTGTAGATTTCTGCTTTGCCTATCTTTACTTTGCCTTTTCCTTCGTGAATGTGACCGCAGAAAACATATTTGGGCTTTGCTTTTTTAATATACCTTAAGATTAATTTACTGCCTGCGTGTTTGCCTTGCCAGTGTTTTGGTGCAAATTTGGAAAGATATTTTATTATCTGCAAGGTTGTATTATAAGCCTCCATGAATGCCCTTTTTTCTTGTTTTGAAGAATATTTTCTTTCTGGAAGACCTTGTTTTTTTCTTTCTATATTCTCAAAAGCCATTTTGCGCATTAAAGTTGCACTACCTAAATCGCCTGTAAGAAGAATTAGGTCAATATTGGTTATTGGAATTTGTTTAATGGTCTCTAAATCACCATGTGGATCACCAATAGCTATAATTTTCATTTTAAATTTTTAATAAAGCAATATTTAAATATTTATGCTTTTAGATTTATTAGATGTCAAAGATAAGTGATAATAAAAAAGAGCTGTTACAGAGAGAAGTTTTGGGTATTTTGTATCAGAATTATCCGAAGATGTATTTTACTAATGAGTTAAGTGAATTGATGATAAGAGATGATGAGTTTATTTTAGATTTATTAAAAGATTTGAAAAAAAGAAATTTAGTTAAGTGTTTGGAGAATGGAAGAAGTGGGAAAGTTAAGAGAAAGTGGGGAATGTCTAAAGAAATACATCAGAAATATAAGAAGATGGGGTATTAAATTTTAACCTATTAGAATATTTTTTAATGTTTTGTAAAGTTCAATGGCTTTTTTTAAGTCCGCTTGAGTTGTTATGCCTGCTTCATTTAATTTTACTAATCTTTCGTCTAAACTATGCAAATTTTTTGCGCCGCCTTCGGCGACTCTACTTACCCCA
>CAYIHC010000082.1:0-5312 GCA_964363105.1 Candidatus Woesearchaeota archaeon
ATGTAACAAAAGGCCCTGAAAAATTAATATTGACAGCTAAAGAAATATTAAAGGAAAGAAAAGACATTACCTTTTTATTTGTAGGTCCTGATGAAGGAATGTTACTACAAATGCAGGAATTATCTAAAAATATTAAAAAAATTATAATTGAAGGCCCAATAAGAGACAGAAAAGAGGTTGTTAAGATGTATCAATCTGCAGATGTTTTTGTTTTACCTAGTTTTCGTGAGGGTTTGCCACTTACTCTATTTGAGGCTTTTGCATCAGGTCTTCCAATTGTAGCTTCCCCTGTAAATGGAGTTCCTTTTGAAATGGAGAACAATGTAAATGGCATATTTGTTGATTACGGAGATATAGAAGGATTAAAAAATTCAATTTTAAAAATACTAGACAACAAAACTTTAGCTTCTAAATTTTCAAAAAACAATATGGAAAAATCAAAAAAATATGACTGGGATATAATCTACAAAAAATATATGGAAGTTTATATTAATTAAGTATATTCTTAATTCTTTCTGGGATTATTATTGGAAACTCTACGAAATTTATTTTTAAATTTTCAAAGAAACTTTTCATCTTATAGACATTTTCCAGCGGGCAAAGAATTACTGTGTCTGAGAATTTAACAGCTTTTAGTTCAGTCAATACACCAACCAGATTATTATTTCTGCCATATAAAGCATAGTAGAACCGCATTCTTTGGGATTTATTGAAATTTTTTAGATCATACCTAAACAAAAAGTAAATTATATATCCGAGTCCGTTTGCTATAAATTTTTCATTCTTTATACTAAATCCTTCTGATAGAATTGCTTCTCGTGCAATAAAGCTATTTTGGAAAAGTTCATTATACGTTTTATCAACTATTTCAGGGTTCAGGCCGAGTTTTTTAATCTTTTGGCTTAGAGCATAACTCAGGTTTATATCTCTTTTTTCTTTGAATAACAAAATTATGTCCAAGTCTTTAGGCGAATCTTTCCCCTTTAAGGATGATCCAAATAAGATTATATCTATTAAAGATTCATTATTCTGTCTGAGAAAGTTTTTTAATTCAGACTTCAATTTTAAATTCTTTAATGGTTTTATTAACATTTTCCTTTATTTCTCCACATGTTTTTTTATCTATTGAAGCAGAATATGTTGATCTGTAAATCTTAAAATATTTGTCAAGCAAGGTATATAAAATAGGGAACTTATCTTCAAGAATTCTGAACCTTTCTGTATGGTCTTTTGGCGTTGCGCCGGTATTCTTCAATATTATAAAGTCAAGCACCATAAATAATACCTTAAAATACAGAATAGTAGCCGAGGTATAATCTTCGTTTTTGTAAATCAAATCAGCGGAGTTTAATACTGTTTTGATATTGTCTGTAAGTTCTTTATGTAACATGTTGGTATTATAATCAAAAACAAAGTATTTAAACCTTTTGGTTTGTATGACCAACAAGTAGGTAATACCATCAAAATAGCTTGATTATGGTTTTTATGTTGGCATCACCAACAAGGTAAAAATTAGGCTGTTAGATATCTATAATTTAGAAGTAAATAGCAATGAATCCTATACTACAAGCGCATTATGTGTTCATAACTGTCTTTTCAAAAAACAACATGGAAAAATCAAAAAAATATGACTGGGATATAATCTACAAAAAATATATGGAAGTTTATATTAATTAAGTATATTCTTAATTCTTTCTGGGATTATTATTGGAAACTCTACGAAATTTATTTTTAAATTTTCAAAGAAACTTTTCATCTTATAGACATTTTCCAGCGGGCAAAGAATTACTGTGTCTGAGAATTTAACAGCTTTTAGTTCAGTCAATACACCAACCAGATTATTATTTCTGCCATATAAAGCATAGTAGAACCGCATTCTTTGGGATTTATTGAAATTTTTTAGATCATACCTAAACAAAAAGTAAATTATATATCCGAGTCCGTTTGCTATAAATTTTTCATTCTTTATACTAAATCCTTCTGATAGAATTGCTTCTCGTGCAATAAAGCTATTTTGGAAAAGTTCATTATACGTTTTATCAACTATTTCAGGGTTCAGGCCGAGTTTTTTAATCTTTTGGCTTAGAGCATAACTCAGGTTTATATCTCTTTTTTCTTTGAATAACAAAATTATGTCCAAGTCTTTAGGCGAATCTTTCCCCTTTAAGGATGATCCAAATAAGATTATATCTATTAAAGATTCATTATTCTGTCTGAGAAAGTTTTTTAATTCAGACTTCAATTTTAAATTCTTTAATGGTTTTATTAACATTTTCCTTTATTTCTCCACATGTTTTTTTATCTATTGAAGCAGAATATGTTGATCTGTAAATCTTAAAATATTTGTCAAGCAAGGTATATAAAATAGGGAACTTATCTTCAAGAATTCTGAACCTTTCTGTATGGTCTTTTGGCGTTGCGCCGGTATTCTTCAATATTATAAAGTCAAGCACCATAAATAATACCTTAAAATACAGAATAGTAGCCGAGGTATAATCTTCGTTTTTGTAAATCAAATCAGCGGAGTTTAATACTGTTTTGATATTGTCTGTAAGTTCTTTATGTAACATGTTGGTATTATAATCAAAAACAAAGTATTTAAACCTTTTGGTTTGTATGACCAACAAGTAGGTAATACCATCAAAATAGCTTGATTATGGTTTTTATGTTGGCATCACCAACAAGGTAAAAATTAGGCTGTTAGATATCTATAATTTAGAAGTAAATAGCAATGAATCCTATACTACAAGCGCATTATGTGTTCATAACTGTCTTTTCAAAAAAATATGACTGGGATATAATCTACAAGAAATATATGGAAGTTTATACTAATTAACTACCCTATCAACCAAACCTTTAATTCTTTCAAAAACAGCCTTTTTAGGACCAACACCACACACATTTACAACATTTCCAATATTTAATTTTTCAACTAATCTTAAATAATTATCATTTACTCTCTCTTGTAATACTAAGTCTGCCTCAAATTTGTCAGGCGTAGTTGATTTTTGTTTTTCTAAAGCCCTTTTTCTTCTTTCTTCAGCAGGAATATCTAAAACAATAGTCAAATCTGGTTCAGGAAATACCTCTTGTCGCTTTAATAATTCTTCTAAAAATATAGTTTCTTTTTCTTCAGCTAATTTTTCATCTCTATTATCTTTTAATATCGCAAAATATAATTGCGCTGGTTGATATGCACAAGTGCTAAGTTGGTATCTTGAACATAAAACAATTCTTCCTTTTCCAATATCCGGCAAAATTGCGTGAAATAAATGATCCTTTCTATCTGCTATAAACAAATCAGCTAACTCAGAACTTGTTTGGTTTATATCTCTTGAACTCTTTAATATCTCTCTAATTTTAGGTCTTAATACCCCAAAAGGTTCTCTTGTAAGTGAAGGAAAGGTTCTATCATCTTTGGAAAATAAATAACCTGCTAACATTCCTAATTGTGTATCTTTCCCACAATAATCTGCTCCTTCGAGAACAATAAATTTTCCTCTTTGGGTTTTTGCTTTTTCCACTTCAACTAACCACTCATTTATAATCCTATGTAACTGTTCTTCATTTGTATATGTTTTAAAGGTAAATCTCGGTTCTGTATTCTGGCATGCTAATGCAGTTACTTTTACACCTTCTTTTACTAAAGCTAAAACCGGTCTTCCAAAGTGCAATACTTGAGCAGCCATCTCATAACCGACACCTGTGCTTATATCATTCAAATCAGCAACCATTCCATCAGTAGAAGCAACATCCCATAAATCCCTTTCATAAAAGTTTGTTCCTTCAGCTATTTTTCTTGCGCTCCACGCATGTATGTCCTCTCTATTTATATGGTCGGGAAGTATTCTTCTGATCTTAGAATTTCTTTCTAATATTCTATAAATATTTTTTCTTTCTTCTACAGAAACTTGTTGCGTTATTGAACTTCCAAAGTAAATATCAAATTGTTCCATTATTGTAAATCAATACTCCCTTCTATTCCCGCAGCAAGATTTTTTCCTGCAATCCTCGATTGTTCTTTTGCTCTGCTTATTTTGTTATTAGGGTCAGAATAATCCACAAAACTAAAAGATTTTTCAGTCCAAGGATACATTGTTTTTACTTGATTAGCCATTTCCATTACCATACCCCTATAGCTAAAATGTCCTGCAGGCTGCGTTCTTAATTCAGATAAATGTTGGAATTCTCTTAGGTTCATTCCCAACATAAATCTTAGTCTATTATTAAATAAAGTAGCATATTGCGAAGCGACTTCTAAGCCAGTATGTCTTAAATCACTATTAAGATTACTCATCATTCCAACTAATTCTTCTATTTCTTTTTCTAATCCAATAACAGCCATTTCTTGTGGCATAATAAATCCAAGATCTGTGGACAGCATTTGTTTTTGTTGTGTTAAAATTCTATGTCTTTCTAAATCCCTATATTCAGCAAAACAACCAACAAGATCAAAAGTTAATGGGTATCCTGCTTCAAAACTTCTCCCGGTTCTGTCTCTTCTAGAATCCCTTTTACCAATATAGAAATCAAGTATCTTCATCTTTTCTTCTATTGGCATTTTAACAAGTTCTCTATTAATCTGAAGCAAAGATAAGTTTGTATAAGGAAACAAACACAATGCAGTAATTTCATCCAGATAATCTGCTCTTGATATTAATGTTACTCTGTCTGCCTGGGGTTTTATTCCGTTAAATAGTGTCAGAGTCATCTCTCTCATTCTTTGGTTTCTATCAGCAATCTTTGAGTCTGCTTTATTTCTTTTTATGAAGGTAGGAATAACCTTGTTTAATTCAGTCTCAAGTTCGCAACCCCTATCTCTCTCCTCAGCCAATTCACTGCTTTTTAAAGAACTAATAACATTTGTAAAAAATCTACCATTTCCAAAAATACCAATATGTGTTAATGTAGAAGCAGGCAATACACATCTTCCAACATCTAATGCAGCACATCGGATAGTAAAATTATAAGCAGTATCAAATGCTTTTCTTTCTTCATCATTTTTCAATTCATTTTCATGAACTTTTACTCTTTTGTCGTCTCTTATAACATCAATAGTTTGATTATCCCTTCCAAATTCTTTCCTAAAGTGTTCACTTAAAAGTTTTATACCCTTGCTATAAATTTCAAATGCCCTATCATTTATCCTTTCAAAAGTTTCACTAAAACCACTTTCCATAATTTCTTTCGGTCTCAAATATCTCCATTTTCCACCTTCCTTCATATCATATCTAACATATCTGGTTGATTGTTCGATGGGGGATCCACCAATTCTTCTATCTTCTAAGCCTTTAGTTGCTAATTGGGATATA
>CAYIHC010000083.1:0-5266 GCA_964363105.1 Candidatus Woesearchaeota archaeon
TCTGTTTCAGCTTAGGCCTTACATTAAACTTGGGGGTATTGAAGTTTGTATAGACTATAGTGAAAGCTGGAATAGAGTAAATGTTTCTGCGAGGATTAGTTGCAATGGCAGGATTATTAACTATTTCTGTGAGAGACTGTCAGGCTTAAACAGTATTGTTGGATTAGAAGACCTTTATGACAACATTTTGAAATTCCATAGGGATAGTTAAATTATTTTTTTCTTACTTTTATACCTTTATCAGTATCTTCTAAAATAAAGCCTTTTTCTTCTATTGTGGATCTTATTAAATCTGCTTTTTTAAAGTCTTTTTCTTTTCTTGCTTTTTCTCTTTCTTTAATTAGATTTTCAATATAATCTGGCGGTGTAATAAACTGCTCTTCTAAAATTCCTAAGATTGAATCTAATTTTTTAAAGGCATCTCTTATCTTTTTAATATTATTTTCACTTAATCCAATTTTATTAACTTTTCTTATGAAAATGAAGATTTCACTTAAGGCAACGGAGATGTTTAGATCGTTGTCCATTGCTTCCTCAAATCTCCCTAATAATAAATTAATCAAAGCTGGAATTTTAGTGCTGTCTTTTTTTGATTTTCTTTCTAAGGAATTATAAAAAGTATTAATTCTGTCAACTGCATTTTTAGCGTATGTTAAAGATTCAAAATTAAAGTTCATTGGCTGCCTGTAATTGACTGAAATAAATAAATATCTTATTGCTTTTGGTGTATGTCCTTTTTCAATTAAATCGTGGACAGTATAAAAATTTCCTAAAGATTTAGACATTTTTTCATTATTAACTAATAAATGTGCAGTATGAATCCAATATTTAACAAAAGGGATTTTTCCAGATGCAGCTTCCTGCTGTGCAACTTCTGCTTCGTGATGTGGAAATATTAAATCTATTCCGCCGCCGTGCAAATCATACTGAGGCCCGAAATAATGTTCTGAAATTGCGGTATCTTCAATATGCCAACCAGGTCTTCCATTCATTTTAGTTTTCTTTTTATTAAACTTAAATTCTGCATCCCAAAAAGGTTCGCCTTCTTTATATTTTTTCCAGAGAACAAAATCTTCAGGATTTTTCTTATTTTCATTTAATTCGACTCTTGCACCTTCTTTTATCTGATCTAACGGCTGTTTGGATAATTTTCCATAGTCCTTGAATTTGTTTACTTCAAAATAAACACCATCTTCACTTACATAAGCATAATCTTTGTCTATTAATCGTTGAACCTGATTTATTATTTCTTTCATATGTTCTGTTGCAGGAGCATATTTGTTTATACTATCTATTCCTAATAGTTTTGCCTGTTCTAAAAATATTTTTGTGTATTTCTTTGATAATTCCAATGGATCTTGTTTTTTTTCATTTGCCCGAGTTATTATCTTGTCATCTATGTCTGTAATATTCTGTAAGTGGAATACTGTAAATCCTTTATACTTCAAGTATTTTGCCAGCATATCTATTTGTATAAAAGTCTTGAAGTTACCTATATGGCCATAATCATAGGGGGTAATGCCGCATGAAAACATATTTACATTCTTATCTTTAATAGGTTTGAATACTTCAATTTTCCTTGTTAATGTGTTAAACAGTCTTAATACCATAAGATTAGTTTAAAACAGAGATTTATAAATATATTCTGTAATCTAGACTGTAGAAATACATATAAACAGAGTGTTTTTAGGTTTTTAAGATATGGAATTACATGCAGTAGGTGGTTATAGTGAAGTTGGCAAGAATATGACGGGTTTAAGCTTTAATAATGAATCAGTTATATTTGATATGGGTTTTTTCTTACCTGAAATTATAAACTTTGAAGAAGAGGTAATGGAAAAAGGCTTAATGTCGAGAGATGCGATGATTAAAAAAGGAGCTATACCGAATGACAATATATTAGATCCTAAAACTGTTAAGGCATTATTCACAAGCCATTGTCATTTAGATCATATAGGAGCAATTCCTTTTTTAGCTCCAAGATATGATGCACCGATAATTTCATCACCTTATACAATAGATGTTATAAAAAGAATGATGATTGAAGATGGATATCATTTAAAAAATCACTTAAAACCTGTAAATTTAAATTCAAGTTTCCAAATTAATAAAGATATAAAAGTTGAATTGGTTGGAGTAACACATTCAACACCACAAACTGCAATTTTAGCTTTACATACGCCAGAAGGAGTTGTAGTTTATGCAAATGATTTCAAATTTGATAATCACCCTGTTGTTGGAAAAACAACAAATACAAAAAGATTAAAAGAATTGGGCAAGAAAGGTGTGAAGGCTTTAATAGTTGAAAGTTTATATTCTGATTTAGACCAGAAAACACCGAGCGAGAAAGTAGCAAGAGAAATGTTGAAAGAGGTTTTACATGGAACTGAAAATTCTGATAAGGCAATATTTGCAACAACATTTGCATCACATATTGCTAGGTTACAAAGCATACTTGATTTTGGACATGATTTAAGAAGAAAGGTTGTTTTTGTCGGAAGAAGCTTTGATAAATATATAGTTTCTGCTGAAAAACAAAAGTTAGTTAATTTTACAAAACACGCAATAGTGCTAAAATACAGAAATGAAATAGATACATTTTTTAGAAAGTTAAACAGATTGAGAGATAAATATTTGGTTGTATGCACAGGCGGACAAGGAGAGCCTAATTCTGTTTTAAGCAGAGTTGCAAATGGACAATTTAATTTTGATTTTAAACCAATGGATCAAGTAATATTTTCAAATAGAATAATACCTGCTGAATTAAATATTGAAAACAGAAGAAGGATAGAAGAAAAACTTAAAGAAAGAAGAGTAAGAATATTTTCAAATATTCATGTTTCTGGTCATAGCTCTAGAGAGGATTTAAGAGATTTAATAACAATATTAAAACCATTAAATTTGATACCTACACATGCCGGCTTTGAAAAGCAGAAGGCATTTGGAGAGCTTGCTGAGGAGGAAGGCTATAAAGTAGGGGAAAATGTTCATTTATTAGAAAATGGAAAGAGTGTAAAAATTTGAAAAAGAAAGCTTTATAAACAACCCATACTATTGAAATTTATTCAAAAAAATGAAGAGGTATTATTCTGGTGAATTGTGATGGAAAAAAGCAATTATATAAAAACAGGAACTACAACTGTTGGAATTGTCTGCAAAGAGGGTATTGTATTGGGTGCAGATAAGAGGGCTACTGCTGGATTTTTAATAGTTGATAAAAAGGCTGAAAAAATCCATAAAATAACAGAGAGTTTAGCAGTTACAATAGCCGGGACAATATCAGATATCCAGTTATTGATAAGGATTGCAAGAAGTGAGTTAAATTTAAAGCAAATGAGGAAAGGAGAAGAGATAAGTGTTAAAGAGGCTGCTAATTTAATTGGAAGACTGGTTTATACTAACATAAGAAAGTTCAGCACTATTCCAGGAGTTTCTCATTTTATCTTGGGTGGGAAAGATTCGAGTGGATTTTATGCTTATGATTTATTTCCTGATGGAACTGTTACTTTAATAGATGATTATGTTTCATCTGGTTCAGGAAGTGTTATGGCATTTGGAGTTCTTGATACTATGTATAAAAAGAATATGAGCGTCGAAGATGGAGTAAAATTAGCTATTACTGCTGTAACTGCTGCTATACAAAGAGATGCTGCTTCAGGAGAAGGCATAGAAGTTGTAACAGTTACAAAGGATGGAGTTAATAGAGTATTTCAAAAGGAAATAGTGTCAAGGGTTTAAAAGTTTCTATCAAAAAGGTTATTAAAATGGATTTCGAGAAATATCAATTGAGTTTTATAAGGATTAACTAGGAGAAAAATGTTAGACATAATCAAAGAAATATTAAGCTGTATTCCAAATAAAGAAGATATAAGTGAAACTGCTTTTGAAGGAGCAAATATAATTCTTTATACTAAAAATAAAAGTTTTTTATTAGATAATAATGGATTAATAAAAGATATAGTTGATAAGATAAAGAAAAGAGTAGAGTTAAGACCTGATCCTTCGATTACAATGGATCCAGAAGATGCTAAAAAGATAATTAACAAGATAATCCCTAAGGAAGCTGGTGTTGATAATGTAATTTTTGATTATCAGAGAAGCAGTGTTATTATAGAAGCTGAAAAACCCGGATTAGCAATAGGAAAGAATGGTGATACTTTAAAGGAAATAAAAAGACAAACTTTTTGGGTAGCTTTAGTCAGAAGAACGCCGCCATTAAAATCAAAATTAATTGAAAACATAAGACAGGTTTTGTATGAAAACAATGATTTCAGAAAGAAGTTTCTACATAAAGTTGGAGAAAGAATTTACGGTGGATTAAGAAAAAGCAGGGGAAGAGACTGGGTAAGAATAAGTTTTTTAGGCGGTGCAAGAGAGGTTGGAAGAAGCTGCTTATTATTGCAAACAAATGAATCGAGAATATTATTGGACTGTGGGATAAATGCTGCTGCAATAGATGAATCTGCTTATCCTTATTTTGATGCTCCTGAGTTTAACATAAATGACTTAGATGCTGTTGTTTTGTCTCATCCACATTTAGATCATTCTGCGGCTTTACCATTATTAATTAAATATGGTTATGATGGACCTATATATTGCACAGCTCCAACAAGAGATATAGCTGCTTTATTAGCCTTAGATTTAATTGGGATTATGGAAAAAGAGGCTAAAAAAGTTTTGTATAGTTCTACAGAAGTTAAAGAAATGGTGAAACGAACTATATGTCTGGATTACGAGGAAGTAACGGATATAACTCCTGATGTAAGATTAACTCTTTATAATGCAGGGCATGCCTTAGGTTCTGCGCAGGTTCATTTACATATAGGGAATGGGATGCATAATCTTCTTTATACTGCTGATTTAAATTATGAAACTTCAAATCTGTTGTCTGCAGCTGTTACAAGGTTTCCAAGATGTGAGACATTAATTATTGAAGGAACTTATGGTGGGAAAGATGATTTAACACCTACTAGAAGAGAGAGTGAGACGGAGTTATATAATATAATCAAAAAGACAGTATCTCAAAAAGGTAAGATAATGATGCCTGTATTAGGTATTGGGAGATCGCAGGAAGTTATGGTAATATTGGAAAAAGCAATGAGAGAAGGATTAATTGATAAGATTCCAATATATGTGCAGGGAATGGTCTGGGATGTGACTGCAATTCATACTGCTTATCCTGATTTTTTTAATATTAAAATTAGAAAAAATATATTCCATAAAAATTTAAATCCATTTATGAGTGATATATTTAAAGGAGTTGGAA